>JASHVE010000123.1 GCA_030039675.1 Acidobacteriaceae bacterium
CCTGGTGGCCCTCGATGCGCAGAGCCATCCCGAACCCGTCCCGCAGCTTTGCGGCATCCAGGCAGAGGCAAAGCTTGCCAGGAGCAATGAATACGACGAATCCGGGGAAGCTGCGGCGGAGGATGGGCCCGCTTCAGGTTTGAACCACTTAGCCCACCGGACTGTCGCCGGAAGCCTCGACACAAGCGCTGCAGATCGGTGTGGCGGCCGCAATCGGAACGCGATCTTTGCGCGCCGCCAGGAGGCGGCCTTCGCCGAACAAGTCGAAAATCTCGCCGCCGAACTCTACGCCAATCACAATCTGCTCTCGGCCCTCGCCGGTCCGGGAATCGATGTCACTGTGAAGGCCGAGGAGGGGGCGTGCCCGATACGGATCGTAGCTGAGGACCTGACCCGGCTGCTGGTCAACCTGGTGAGAAATGCAGCAGAAGCGATGCCCTCCGGCGGGCAGATTCGGATCAGCCTGCGCGAGCTGCCGCGCGAGAATGGCTCCGGCGCATGGGTGGCGATCACCGTCGAAGACAACGGGCCGGGCATCGCGCCCTCCGCCCTCCCACGCATCTTCGACTCCGGCTTTACCACGCACCGCCCAAGCCTGCGTGCAACCGGAGGCTGGCCCACGCTCCATCGCGGCCTGGGGCTGGCCATCAGCCGGTCCATTGTGGAGAGCGCGGGCGGGCGCATCCGGGCTTGGAACCGGAAGCAGGGCGGCGCGTGCTTCGTGATCGAGCTGCCGGTGCGGACGCCGTGACTGCGCTCTGCTTCTTCGGGCGCGGAAGGCGCGCGCTGTGCCGTCAAAATAAGGTCCCCCGGAACTTCACCTAATCCAGTGAAAGGCGCATACAATGCTGGAATCGGTTTCCAACTCAAGGGCCATGGACTTTGTTCCTCAACTTGCCGAGCCGGCAGCGCGGCTTCATGTGCTGGTGGTGGATGCAGATGCGGCGGTGCGCTCGGCGTGTGCCGAGGTTGCCGCCAACCTCGGCTATGCAGTAGAAAGCACCGGCGATCTTACGCATGCGCGCAGCCTGCTGCGAGGCCGCGCCGTGGACATCCTGCTGGTCAACCTGCCCCTCGGGTCGGGCCAGGGCCTGGAGATCGTGACCGAGGTGAAGCTGCTCTATCCCGATATCGCCGTGATTGCAATGACCGCTTCCGGCTCGGTGAACGCGGCGGTGGAAGCGATGCGCTGCGGCGCCGCCGATTACCTGACCAAGCCCTTTGCGGTCGACGAGCTTTCGACGGTGCTGGACCGTGCCGCGCAGCGCCACATGGCCGACACCGCGACCCGGCAGCTGCGGGAGCAGCTCCGTCTTTCGCAGGGCCTGGGCGCGATGATCGGCCGCTCGGCGGAGATGGAGAAGCTTTATCGCATTCTTTCGAAAGTTGCCCAGAGTGCGCATCCGGTGTTGGTGCTGGGCGAAAGTGGCACGGGCAAGGAGCTGGTGGCGCGGACCATCCACGCCTATGGGCCCAACGCACAAAAGCCGTTTCTGCCGGTCGACTGCGGCTCGCTGGTGCCCACGCTGATTGAGAGCGAGCTGTTCGGTTACGTGAGGGGCGCCTTTACCGGAGCCAACCGCTCCAAGGACGGGCTGCTGGTCTCAGCCGAGGGCGGCACGGTTTTTCTCGATGAGATTGGCGAACTCTCACTCGATTTGCAGGCCAAGCTGCTGCGGTCCCTGCAGGAGAAAGAAGTGCGGCCCGTGGGCGCTACCCACCGCGTGCCGATCAAGGCGCGCATCGTGGCGGCCACCAACCGCGATCTGGCCGGCATGGTGGAGAAGGGCACCTTCCGCAAGGACCTCTTCTACCGGCTGAACGTGGTGAACCTCCGGCTGCCGCCGCTGCGCGACCGCCGCGAAGATATTCCCTTGCTGTCGGCCCACTTTCTGGACCGCATCAACCGCGAGCACGGCTGCAAATTCACGCTCAGCGACGAGGCCCTGCGCACGATGATGCGCTATGACTGGCCGGGCAACGTGCGGGAGCTGGAACACTCCGTGGAGCGGGCCTGCGCGCTCTCTTCCGGGCCAGTGCTGCACCTGGGCGATCTGCCCACGCAGCTGCAGCAGGAGGGACTCGAAGCCCGGCATGCCGCTACAGCCAGAAACGACCCTGACGGGGCTGGCGGCGCCCCCGAAGTGCGGACACTGGCTGACCTCGAGCGCGAGGCCATTCTCGACGCCATCCGGACCCTGCACGGCGATAAGCTGCAGGCCGCGAAGCTGCTCGGCATTGGCAAGACTACGCTCTACCGCAAGCTCAAGGAGTACGGCATCGCCGACCCGCTGCGGGAAGAGTAACGAGAGCTGTCAGCCGTCAGCTATCAGCTTTCGGCTGGCTTGTGATCACGACGGCTGTTTACTGTTAGCTTTCGGCTGTCTGCTATTGAGGAAGTGCGAGATGAGCATTCTGATGGTCACGGGCATCGACGGCGCCCGCAACTGCGCCGAAGTGGTGAGCGCGCAGCTGGGCATGGAAGTGGAGGTAGCCGACGGGCGCAGGGCCGCGCTGGCGGCGCTGCGCCGGCGCGAGTTTGCCGCAGTGGTGGTGGATGAGACCACCACCGAGTGCGATCCGGCCTCGGCGGAGGCCATCTGGGAGCACGCGGGGCTCGCGATTCCGTTGCAGATCAACTTTGCGCTCTCCGGTGCGGCACGGCTGGTCCGCGAGATTCGCGCCGGCCTGCACCGCCGCGAGCGCGAGCAGACGCTGGCGCGGCAGGCCGCTGCGGCGGCCATCGAGGCAGAGCTGAAGACCACCGTTGCCGGCCTGCTGTTGCACTCGCAACTCGCACTCACAGGCAGCGAAGTGCCGGCCCAGGTGGCCGACAAGCTGCGCCTGGTCGCCGACCTGGCCGGCAATCTGCGCCAGAAGCTGAGTGCACCGCCGGCAGCGCGAGGGGACACGACGGTATAACGTTGCGGCGCTGTGCACGCGCCGCACATCAAAGGCACGGCAGCCCTTCGCCGTGCATGGGCGAAATTTCAAGTCGACTCACCGCTGTAAGCTGGAAGCAGGATGAAAGATACAGCGGTTTTGTTGATCGATTGCCCCGATCGCAAGGGGTTGATTGCGCGTGTGTCCGGCCTGCTCTACGAGCACGGTGCCAACATTGTGCACGCCGATCAGCATCAGGACCACGATCTTGGCCTCTTTTTCATGCGCGTGGAGTGGGTGCTTCACAATGGAACGGCGGGAGCATCGAAGGGCTTCGACCTCGCGCAGTTCCAGGCGGCCTTTGCTGCGCTGGCGCGCGAGCTCAACATGCGCTGGCAGTTGACGGCGAGCGCGCGCCGCCCGCGCGTGGCGTTCTTCTGCTCGCAGTACCTGCACTGCATGGCCGACCTGCTGCACCGCTGGAAAACGGGCGAGCTGGACTGCGAGATCCCGGTCATCGTTTCCAATCACCGCGAGGTGGAAAGGCTCGCGGAGTTTTATCGCATTCCCTTCGAGCACGTGCCGGTGACGTCCGACCACAAGGCAGAAGCCGAGGCGCGGCAGCTTGCGCTGCTCGCGCAGCATGAAATCGAGCTGGTGGTCCTGGCGCGCTATATGCAGATTCTCTCCCCGGCCTTTGTAGCCCGGTATCCGGCGGCCATCATCAACGTGCACCACTCGTTTCTGCCCGCCTTCACGGGCGCGCGGCCGTATCACGCGGCGCACGCACGAGGGGTGAAGCTGATCGGGGCCACCAGCCACTACGTAACCGAGGTGCTGGACGACGGGCCCATCATCGAGCAGGATGTCGCCCGCATCTCGCACCGCGACCAGGTGGAAGATCTCGTCGCGCGCGGCCGCGATCTGGAACGCATGGTGCTTTCGCGCGCCGTGCGCTGGCACCTCGACCGGCGGATTCTCTGCTACGGCAACAAAACGGTGGTGTTTGATTGAGGACAGGGAACAGGGGACAGGGAACCGCAACCTAATTTCGCCAATTGCCGTGGGAACAACGGCTGACCCCTGACCCCTGATCCCTGATTTTCAGATTTCAGGATAAAAATCGAAAAACGCGTCCAGGCTGCGCCGGAGCTGAGCCTCGATCTCTTCGCGCGAGCCTTCGATCGTGTGCATCGTCACATGGGCCTCGCGGCCGTTGGAGAGCTTGAGCGTAGCGTCCTGAATCCCGGCCACTTCCCCCTCGGGAAGCAGCCGCAGACCGTAGACCAGAGTCAGATTCGCCATGAGAATCATCTTATCTGGC
>JASHVE010000124.1 GCA_030039675.1 Acidobacteriaceae bacterium
AGACCACCTTGCCCGACGCCGCCCGCACACGCCCGATAACGGCGTCGCAAAGCGTCGACTTACCAGCCCCGTTGGGCCCAATGAGAACGCGCACCGAGGCCGGCTCAAGATGAAGGCTCATCCCATCCAACGCTTTGAAGCCGTCAAAACTCACCGTAAGATCTTCTACGTCAAGCAATGGTACCGTCATAGCGACCTCCTCATGCTTTTATCACCTTATGCGCCTCCGCCTCTTCTTCGGCGGGCGAAGCGGACTGGACGCTCCTAGCTTTCTTATGCCGGCGCGACTTCATGATCCAGAAGGGAAGCTCTACCAGCCCCGCGAGCCCTCCTCGCATCACCGTCACCACCAATACAAAGAGCGCACCCATCACGAAGAGCCATAGCTCCGGTATTGCGCTGCTGATCCAATCCTTGCCGAAGTTGACAAGAAGCGTTCCTAGGATCGCGCCTGTCAAGCTCTCACGGCCACCCACCGCCACTGCAATCACCATCTCGATGGAAGGGACCACACCCACCATCGCTGGCGAAATATCACCCAGATGCAGGGTATAAAGCGCGCCGGAGATTCCAGCTAGAGCGCCGCCTACCGCAAAGGCTACAGTCTTAAACGCCATGGCGTTGTAGCCCAGGAAACGGACACGGTTTTCACCGTCGCGAATGGCCACCAGAACTTTGCCGAAATTGGTTTGGCGAAGCCATTGGCAAAGAATGAACGAGACAGTGAGCAGGCTCAGCGTCACCCAGTAGAGCCCCCGTCCAAAATTGGGTCCGTTAACGGATTGGCCCAGGATGGTGGTGAAGTCCGTCAGGCCGTTAAAGCCACCGGTGTAGGCTTGTTCGCTGATGAGCAGCGTGGAAAAAGCGAGGGCCAGGGCCTGAGTAATCAGGGCGAAGTAGACGCCGCCCACGCGGCGATGAAACATCAGCCAGCCCAGCACCGCTGCCGCCGCCATGGGCACGAGCACCACGCAAGCCAGGGTCAGGCCCGAACTGCGGAATACGGCCCACCATGCAGGCACATGATCGAGGCCGCTCCACATCATGAAATCGGGCAGATCGCCGGGAGCCAGCGACTCCAGCTTCATATGCATGGCTAGCACGTATCCGCCCAGACCGAAGAAAACTCCCTGCCCGAGGCTGAGAATTCCGCCCCATCCCCAGGTCAGTACCAGACCCAGAGAGAGAATGGCCACGGCCAGGAACCGTCCCAGCAGTGAAAGGTGATACGCAGAAAGATAAAACGGAGCAAACGCCAGCGCAATCAGGATCAGCCCGTCAAAGATGTGCTTCAATCGCAACTCACGCCTCCTTGAGCGCGCGGCTGCGCGTCGCCACCAGTCCACGGGGACGGAATTGAATGATGACGATCACCATCAGCAGAAGCAGAACATCGGAGAAGCTGACGCTGGTAAACATCTGCACGCCCGCTGAAAACAATCCCACGAGGCAAGCGGCGATGGTGGTGCCGAGCAGACTGCCAAGTCCGCCGACGATAACCACAAGAAAGGCATAAACGATGTAGCTTTGTCCCACCGTGGGTGTAACCGGAGAGATCAAGGCCAGCGCTGCGCCCGCCAGTCCGGCTACTCCCGAACCCAGCGCGAAGACGATCAGGTCCACACGCTTGGTGTTGATACCCAGTGCTCCCGCCATCTCCCGGTCCTGATGCACCGCACGCAGCCATTGTCCCCAGCGGGTGCGGGCAATGAAAAGAGCGAGTCCGGCAAGCACGACGATGGCTAGAAGGATGATGAAAATGCGGATATAGGGAAGAGAAAGCCCGGCAAACCAACCATGCGTAAAGTTAATGGAACCGTCCAGCCAATGAGGCGCCACCACCTCGACGCCGATGGCCCCAAACAGACTGCGGGCGCCCTGTTGCATGATCAAGCTGATGCCCCAGGTCGCCAGCAATGTATCCAGTGGTCTGCCGTAGAGCCAGCGGATCACCGATATCTCCAGCAGAGCCCCCAAAATCGTAGCGCCCGCGAAGGCTGTCAATAATGCGCAAGGAAAGGCAGCAGGACCATGCACAAATTTGCAGGCCAGATAAGAGAGATAGCCGCCAGCCATCAGCATCTCGCCATGAGCCATATTGATGACGTTCATCTGGCCGAAGCTCAGGGCCAGCCCCAGCGCCGTCAACAGCAGAATCGAGGCGACGCTGAAGCCGTTGAAAACCTGGCCTGCAATGATTGGTAAATGCCACATACTCGTCTCTCGTCGGAATGATTGCTATTTCGCCGGGCAACTTCTGCCGGGGAAGGCCAGCGGATCGTAGGGCTCGGGACGCAGTGGTTCCTTGGACTGCCACAGTATATTGAATTGTCCGTCCGGCTGAAGCTGGCCGACATACGCGGTCTGATAGAGACTTTGATTATCGGCGAATTTGACACTGCCCATGACGGAATTTTGCCAATCCAATTGAATTGCTGCCGCGCGCACCTTCATCGGATCGAAACTCCCCGCCTTCTTTACGGCGGCTGCCCACAGGTAGACATCCTCGTAACCGTGAACCATGGGATCATCGACTACTGAATCCCGACCGAACCTGGCTTTATAGGCGGCTACAAACTTCCGGTTCATGGGATTGTGCAGACTCTGGAAGTAGTTCCAAGCGGCATAACTGCCTTGCACCAGGCTCGGTCCCATGGCATGCGCTTCCTGTTCCGCGATGCTGAAAGACATTACCGGTAATTTATCCGGAGTCATGCCTGCGGCAGCCATTTGCTTGAAAAAGGACACATTGCTGTCTCCATTGAGAGTATTAAAGATGATGTCTGGCCTGGCCGCTTTGATCTTGGCAATCACAGAACTAAAGTCCGTGCCACCGAGAGGAACATACTCTTCGCCGGCCACGGTGCCGCCGTCGTGAGCGATATGCTTCTTCAAGATATAGTTTGCCGTGCGCGGAAAGACATAATCGGAGCCGAGCAGGAAGATCCTCTTTTTACCGTGCTCCATGGCCCACTGCAGCGCGGGAAGAATCTGTTGATTGGGCTGTGCGCCGCTGTACATGATGTCCGGCGAGCATTCATTGCCCTCGAATTGCACCGGGTACCACAGCAGCGAATGGAAGCGCTCAAATACGGGGAGCATCGCCTTGCGGCTGGCTGAGGTCCAGCCGCCGAAGACGGTGACCACGTTGTCTTCCTGAATCAGCTTCTGCGCCTTCTGAGCGAAGACAGCGGGATCGGAAGCGCCGTCTTCAACCACCGGCACGATCTTCTTGCCCAGCACACCGCCGGACGCGTTAATTTGATCGATCGCAAGCATGGTCGCATTCTTGACCGTCACCTCGCTGATCGCCATGGTTCCTGAAAGGGACTGTAACACTCCCACCTTTACTGATCCGTTCTGCGCCGAGATCGGGGCCGAGGCCACTGCGAAAAATGCGATCGACAGGACTGCTGTGACGATGCCTGCCGCTTTTATTCTCAAAAATGTTGCGCCGGTTGATGGCTGTTTCATAAACGCTTCTCCTTTGCCCTCTCATTGGTAAGTCGACTAAATGCCAGGCACGGTCCGTTTGTTACAACGTCCGCAAGCGTGATGGCGGACCGCTACGTAGGTAGATTGTGTAGGTCGTTAGGAAATGACTCGCAGTTACTTTGCGTTCAGGCTGAAGGTCTTGGATAACTGAATCTGCAGTCCGACACCAGCCTGCCAGTTATTGGGAGTTACCGCATTGTAGCTAGCGTTTCGATAGAAACTCATGATGCGGGCGTCGAATTGTTTGAGAATATAGCTGAAGTTAGCCTCGGTAGTATTTTGACGGTAATTGGGCGCGCTGCTGGCTTTCGCCGTGTATTCCGCGATTGCATATTTTCCGAGGAGTTCAAAGTTGCCTTGTCGGCCACGTTTTGGTATCAGGAAAGACGCCAAGCCATACGCGCCTTCGCTCTTGGCGTAGCTCGCGTTATAACCGCCGAGGCCGTTGTAGCGGGAGTATTCACTTTCGATGGTGAAGGCGCCTCCCCCAGGAACCTTTCTCTCCATTAGAAAATCGCCAGTTGTCGCTGTCTTACCGGACTGAACCTGAGTAGCGCCAGCTATCGCTAGCAGATTTTTGTCGCCGTAATACGTGCCGTTCAGGTAATATCCATTCTCCGGGTCCCATAAATCAATCTGGACGCGGCTCGCCCAAATAAGACTGTTCTTTCCATCCGCGGATGCGCCGTCAAACGCGCCCACCGAAGCTTTAATTTTGGCAGCGCCCGCTTTAAAATCCCCCCAGTAGGCCGCGCCATTGTCGCGTCCTTGAAAGACAAACGGATAACCGTCTTGGATGCCATCGCTATAAACGTCCCATTCATTCGAGTAGAATGGCCCGTACAAGTTAGCACGGTCGCTGGGCGGTAGGAAGCGACCGAACCAGACATTGGCTTTCGACGAGCCGTGAAACTCTCCAACCGCATCGAGAATTTCCATTGAATCAGTGCTGCTTTGGTAATCCGTGTTAAACATGGCGCTGATGTGATCTGTCACATCTCCGCTAAAGTAGAGTCGAGCATGGTCAAGCGGGAATTGATCGACGGACTGACTTCCGTCAGTGTTGGAGTGGTCATAACTAGTTTGTATTCCGGCCCCTACTGAAAACGTGGGCTGGAACGTTTGTGCATGCATAGGCGAGATTGCCCAGACCAGCAGCCATAGCGGCCACCATTGCATCAATGCACTTGCGGTTCCGGAACGATTTCCGCGGACGATTACGGAGAATAACTTTTCGATCAGGCCTTGTTGCGCGGCAAACCTTGGAGTTTTAGGCGCAACTCTAAATTTTGAGCCTCTCGGCATGAGAAACCTGTAAAGATTTCGGTTTTTGTACAAAATAGATGGCTGCGGCACAGTTCCCCCTTCATCTCAATCAATGGATTTCTGGTTGCAATGGAGAGGCGGCGTGGCCTGTGAGTCGGAGGGCAGGCAGAGCCCCCCAGATGCTACTTAGAAGATGCGAGTAAACTCAACAACCTATTGTCCTAGTGCGTACAAAAGTAGAGGCTGTAGACTTATCGCACTTAACTATCGCGGCGACGGGGGCGATAGTTATTCGCTCAAAAATGAACGTTAGGCGAGTGCTTGGATTACTTACACGTGGTACTGTATACAAGAGAGTATCCCAATGAAGACTGTGTGTAAAGAGATTTTTTGGGGCCGCGCTTTACCCGAGTGGCAGGATGGCTATCGTCGTGGTTCCCTGCAGCCGCGCAATCTAGTGAATATGCTGGGCTTGCGCAATGATGATCCTGCATGGATCGAACCTCTCGATGAGGCGCGATTGGAGGCGCAGCTCGAATATCTTGCCGAGCGGCTGGAATCGGTCGATGGCGATCTTTCGCGGTTGCCTCTTTATGGAATCCCATTTGCGGTTAAGGACAATATCGATGTCCGCGGCTGGCGAACGACTGCCGCGTGCCCTGAGTTCGGCTATATAGCGACTCACGATGCTACGGTGGTGAAACGGCTTCGGGATGCCGGCGCGATTGTTGCGGGAAAGACTAATCTCGATCAGTTTGCTACAGGATTGGTCGGGACACGGTCTCCATACGGTGTGGTTCCCAATGCATTTCGTCCTGAATACATTAGTGGAGGCTCGAGTTCGGGGTCCGCATCCGTGACGGCGCGTGGGATCGTTCCGTTCGCGCTGGGTACTGATACGGCGGGTTCAGGACGAGTGCCAGCGGGTATGAACAATCTTGTCGGTCTTAAGCCAACGCGCGGAAGGCTTTCAATCGATGGCGTCGTTCCAGCGTGCCGCACGCTCGATTGCGTTTCGATCCTCGCCCTCACGGTCGAAGACGCGGAATTCGTGGCGAGAATTGCTGAGGGCTTCAACCCAGCAGACCCGTATTCGCGTGTGGACCCAGGCTCCGCTCCGTTGACCTTCCCCGAGCGGACGCGCTTTGGTGTACCACGATCGCCGGAGTTCTTCGGCGATGCGGAAGCGGCGGCGCATTACGAGCGCTGCCTAGACATTGCGCGTGAGATGGATGTCGATATCGTGCCTCTCGACTTCACTCCGTTTCTGCAGATGGCGGATCTGCTTTACGGAGGGCCATGGATTGCTGAGCGCTTCACCGTGGTCCAAACACTGTGGGAGCGTAATCCCAAGGCTATTCATCCTGTGGTGCGCGCGATTGTTGAGAAAGCGGCTGCGTTTTCCGCCGCGGATGCATTTCGTGCGGAATATCGGCGTGCCGAGCTGATGCGGCAGATCGAGGAAGTGATGAAAGGCATCCACGCCCTGATGGTGCCGACAGTGCCGGCCGCCTTCACTATTGAAGAGGCGCTCAAGGATCCTATCGCGCTGAACTCGCGGTTAGGGATTTATACCAATTTTGTCAATTTCGCGGATATGTGTGCGCTGGCGCTTCCGTCCGGTATGCGGAAAGATGGACTGCCTGCGGGAATTACCTTGCTTGCTCCCGCATGGCATGATACCGCGCTTGCGGAGTTTGGCTGCCGCTGGGAACGTGCCCTGAGCCGGCAACCGGAAGGGCTGCTGCTGGGAGCGACGGGAAATGCCTATGCAGCACCGCAATTACCTGCATCCAGACCGTCGAAACATACCGTGCGGCTTGCCGTTGTTGGAGCCCATCTGCGCGGCATGCCGCTGAACCATCAGTTGACCTCGCGCGGCGCAGCTTTTGTGGAGTCGACACAAACGGCGGAAGAATATCGCCTCTTTTCGCTGGCCAGCGGCACACCGCCAAAGCCCGGGCTGGTGCGCGTGAGCGATGGCGAACAAGGTGCTTCGATCGCGGTCGAAGTGTGGGAAATGCCTATCAGCGGGTTTGGAGAATTTACTGCGGAAGTGCCGCCGCCGCTCGGCATCGGCAATCTTCGTCTTTGCGATGGCCGCACCGTGAAGGGGTTCATCTGCGAGCCTTATGTTCTGGCCGAAGCCAAGGATATTACATCGTTCGGGGGCTGGCGCGCTTATATCGGCGCTCTTTAACGTATCGCTCGCAAATTGAATCAGGGGAGAGAGAATGTTCAGAACCGTACTGGTTGCGAACCGCGGAGAGATTGCTGTTCGCGCAATGCGGACGCTTTGCAGCATGGGCATTCGCACGGTTGCGGTGTATTCGGAAAGCGACCGCGATGCGGCACACGTAAGCATCGCGGATGCCGCAGTCGCCTTGGGCGGTGTGCGGCCAGCAGAGAATTATCTGCGCATCGATAAGCTCATCGAAGCCTGCCGTGAGACGGGTGCGGAGGCGGTGTTTCCCGGTTACGGCTTTCTTTCCGAAAGCGCGGAGTTCGCGGAAGCGTGC
This sequence comes from Acidobacteriaceae bacterium, assembly GCA_030039675.1. GTDB lineage: Bacteria > Acidobacteriota > Terriglobia > Terriglobales > Acidobacteriaceae > Telmatobacter. The sequence continues at coordinate 7,281 of JASHVE010000124.1, forward strand.
GAAGCTGCCGGGGTTGTGTTCATCGGGCCGACACCGGAGCAGATCCGCAGCTTCGGGCTGAAGCATCGCGCGCGGGAGCTTGCTTTGCAGGCAGGCGTCCCGCTCACTCCGGGTACGGGGTTGCTCTCAGGAGTTGAAGAAGCACTCCGCGCTGCCGAGAAGCTCGGTTATCCCGTCATGTTGAAGAGCACCGCCGGCGGTGGAGGCATTGGGTTGACGCGATGCGCGGGGCCAGATGAACTGGCGCAAAGCTATGAGAGTGTCGAACGGCTGGGACAACAGTTCTTTCGCGACAGCGGGCTCTTTCTCGAGAAGTATATCGACAAGGCGCGTCACATCGAGGTGCAGATCTTTGGCGATGGGCACGGACGCGTTGTAGCTCTCGGTGAGCGGGATTGCTCAATCCAGCGCCGCAATCAGAAGGTTATCGAGGAAACGCCTGCGCCTCACCTCAGCGATGTCAAGCGAGCTGAGCTGTTGGAGGCTGCGGTCAAACTTGGCCGCATGGTGAATTATCGTTCCGCCGGAACAGTCGAATTTATTTTCGACGTCTCGAACAGTTCGTTCTATTTTCTTGAGGTCAATACGCGCTTGCAGGTCGAGCATCCTGTTACCGAGATGGTGACAGGGCTCGATCTAGTGGAGTGCATGGTGCGCGTGGCAGCCGGGGAGCCGCTTGACTGGAGCGCACTTGGCAGGACACCGCAAGGCGCGGCGATGGAGGTGCGTCTTTACGCCGAAGATCCCGCGCGAAATTTTCAGCCTTCCCCAGGGATTCTTACCGAGGTCAGTTTCCCGGAAGGCGTGCGGGTGGACGGCTGGACCAGGCAGGGCACGGAAATTTCTCCTTACTATGATCCGATGCTGGCCAAGCTGATTGTGCACGGGGCAACGCGCAATGAAGCACGCATGCGGCTCGCTGCCGCACTCGATGCGACGCGGATCCACGGCATCGAGACGAACCTTGATTATTTGCGGCATATCGTCGCCTCGCCGGACTTCACTGCGGGTGAGGCGACGACTCGGTTCCTCGACAGCTTCGTGTATCGGCCAAGGTCGATAGAAGTGCTGGAGCCCGGAATGTACACGACCGTGCAGGATTATCCGGGGCGCCTTGGATACTGGGACATCGGTGTCCCACCATCGGGGCCGATGGATGACTACGCGTTCCGGATCGCCAACCAGATTGTTGGCAATGCAGCGCAGGCCGCCGGCCTCGAGTGCACGATGGAGGGACCAATGCTGCGCTTCCATTGTGATACTGTGATCGCGCTTACGGGAGCGACAGTTGCGGCGACACTCGATGGAGCTTGCCTGCCGATGTATTCGCCGGTGACGGTCAAGGCCGGACAAGTGTTCACCATGGGCCGCGCGACGAGCGGATGCCGAACCTATCTCGCGATTCGCAGTGGCTTAGACGTTCCAATTTATCTCGGCAGCCGCTCGACCTTCGTGCTGGGACAGTTCGGCGGACATGCAGGACGCACGCTTCGTGCCGGAGACATGCTTCCTATCAGCCAACCCGGCATAGCAGCCTGTACGACGCCTGCGCCCGTCGAGGCCCCGCGTGCCGCAGCGTCCGAGCTCGTCCCAGTCTACGGTGAGCGTTGGGAAATTGCAGTGCTTTATGGACCGCACGGCGCGCCGGATTATTTCACCCTTGACTCGATCAATAAGTTCTTCGACGCGGACTGGGAGGTGCACTACAACTCCAACCGCCTCGGTGTTCGTTTAGTCGGGCCGAAACCGGAATGGACGCGCAACACCGGAGGTGAAGCCGGTCTGCATCCTTCCAATGTGCATGACTGCGAGTATGCGCAGGGTAGTATTAACTTTACTGGCGATAGCCCGGTGATCCTGACACGCGATGGTCCAAGCCTGGGCGGATTTGTCTGTCCCGTGACCATTCTCAAGTCCGAGTTGTGGAAGGTAGGTCAGGTTCGTCCTGGAGATCGAATCCGCTTCATTCCTGTGCGGTATGAAGATGCGCTGGCTCTCGAACAAGTGCAAGAAGAGAACATCCGCACATTGACGGCTCATGCTACTCCAAAGCCGTTGCGGCCCGCGTTGCTTCCTTCGCACGGCAGCAGCGCCACACTGCTTGCCGAACGTTCCGCTGACGGTCACCATCCGAAGGCACAGTGGCGGCAGTCGGGCGACGCTTACATCCTGCTTGAATATGGCGAAGATGTGCTTGATCTTGCGCTGCGCTTGCGAGTGCATCTGCTGATGGAAGCGATCCGCGCCGAAGGCCTGCCTGTCGAGGAGCTTTCTCCCGGAGTGCGCTCGCTGCAGATCCGCTACGATAGCCATCGCATCCCGCAGCCTGAGTTGATGCTGCACCTGCTACGGATGGAGGAGACGCTGCCTGATGTCGCGACACTGAAGGTGCCGAGCCGTGTCGTGCATCTTCCCATGGCGATCGAGGATTCAGCCACGCTGGGTGCGATCCAGCGATACCGTGAGACGGTGCGCGCGGAGGCTCCGTGGCTGCCGAGCAATATGGAATTTCTGCGCCGCATCAATGGCTTCGAAACGGTCGAAGACGTACGCCGTACTCTTTATTCCGCGCGTTACATGGTGCTCGGCCTCGGGGATGTCTATCTCGGTGCCCCCTGCGCTGTTCCCATCGATCCGCGGCATCGCCTGCTCAGTTCCAAATACAACCCGGCACGCGCCTTCACCGCCGAGGGAACGGTCGGCATCGGCGGCATGTATATGTGCATCTACGGAATGGATTCACCGGGAGGATATCAACTTGTCGGGCGCACGTTGCCGATCTGGAACAAGTTCCTGACCAATCCCCAGTTTGAGCAGGGCAAGCCGTGGCTTTTGCGCTTCTTTGATCAGGTGCGCTTCTATCCGGTCACGGAAGAGGAACTGCTTGGACAACGCGAGGACTTCCGCAAGGGAAGGCTTGAGATACGCATCGAAGAAGAACCTTTCGATTACGCCGAATATCTTCACTTCCTTGAAGACGAGAAGAACACCATCGCGAACTTTCGTGAACGCCAGCACGCGGCCTTCCGCGCCGAAGTGGTGCAGTGGAAAGACCTGGAAGCGGACGCCGCGGCGAAAGCAATGCCTGTAGCTCCCGCGGAAGAAGACGCGATTCCCGAGGGCCATCGCGTACATTCCCCTGTACACGGCATCGTGTGGAAGCTGCTCGTTCAGCCGGGAGACGCAATCGAAACTGAGCAGTCAATTCTTGTCGTCGAAGCGATGAAGATGGAGCTTGTCATTCACGCGCCCGTCGCTGGAATTATCAAGGCGTTTCGCTGCAACGTAGGCAATCCGGTTGTTACCGGTGATATTTTGGTTGTAATTGAAGCTCAATAGGAGCCAAGTTGCCATGCAATCGATAGCCCGTCCGCAAAACCTAGCTGATGCTGTTTACGAACAACTCAAATCAGAGCTATTTGAGTTTCAGTTGTTGCCCGGAGACCGTTTTACCGAAATCGAGGTGGCCGAACGAACCGGGGCGAGCCGAACACCTGTGCGTCAGGCTCTTTATCGTCTCCAGCGAGAGGGTTTCATCGATGTCAACTTCCGCAATGGATGGGAAGTCAGGCCGCTTGACTTCGATCAGTTGGACGCACTCTATGAAATGCGTGTTTTGCTGGAACAAACTTCCGTGCGGCGTATGAAGAAGCTTCCGGCCGAGGAGTTGAAAGCCATACTGCGGCCACTTGAAAAGGTCTGGTGTGTCAATTCGTCCAAGCGGAGCCACGATGCAGGGCTGGTTGCGCAATGGGACGAGGAATTTCATTGTGCCTTAGTCGCAGCTTCTGGCAACTCGGAGTTCGTGCGCGTGCACAGGGAAATAACGGAGAGAATCCGCATTGTGCGCCGGCTGGACTTTACGCAGCAGGCGCGCATCGCGGCTACCTATGCCGAGCACTCGGCCATACTTGATGCACTGGGTCACAGAGCTTTCAGCGCCGTAGCGGACCAGTTAGCCACTCATATTGAGGTTTCCCGTGTCGAGGCACGGAAGCTGACGCTGCTGAAGTTGCAGAACGCAAGGAAGAATTTCTCGCCGAACAAAATCAACCATCGGACCGTTCCGGTTTCTGCTGGGGTATAGCTTTCAAGATAGCGCAGGAGCCGGAACGGAAAGAGGAGACCAATGGTGGAACACATCGCTGACAACGCTGAACCGCTCAGTGATATCGACCTGCTGCACGACATCGGCAGCAGAATTGCCGCGGCTGATCCATTTCATGCCGTGCTTAACCGCATTATCGAGCTTGTGACGGAAGCAATTCGCTGCGACTCCTGTTTCATCTACGTGCTGGAGAAAGAATATCTCGTGCTGCGCGCCTCTAAGAACGCGCACAGCGACATTATCGACCGCATCGGCCTTGCGCTTGGAGAGGGCATCACCGGTTGGGTAGCCATGCACAAAGAGGCTGTCGCCATTGCCTCGAACGCTTCCGATGACCCGCGGTTCGCGAGGCTCGGCAACCTTCCTGAAGACCGATTTGAAAGCTTCCTCTCCGTTCCCGTGCTTTCGCGCGACAAGCTGGTGGGTGTCATCAACGTGCAGCATCGCGCTCCTCATGCGCACACGCGCAGGGAAGTACGGCTTGTTACGACTCTTGGCTATCTGGTCGGTGCAGAGATCGAGCTGGCACGGGTCGAGTTCGAGCGATCGCAGCTGGCTGACCAGCTTGAGACTCGTAAGCTGATGGACCGCGCCAAAGGAATTCTGCAAAGAAACTCTGGAATGGATGAGGAGTCCGCTTATCACGCGCTGAAGAAGCAGAGCCGCCAGAGTCGCCGTCCGCTCCGCGAGATCGCCGAAGCCATCATTATGACGGAGGAGGTGCTCCGGATCAAGCGATGAGCACACCCTTCCGTGTGCCCATCGGTCTTACAACAGCGCATGCGGTGATTCTCGGGCGCACTGGATCACGCGTCATTGAACGACGACACCGAAAGAGCTGTCAAATCTGCAATCGTTTTTTGATTGCAGATTTGGCAGCTCGAAATGCTTGAGCAGAAACCGATATTCGCCATCCTCACTAAAAAGGTCAATGGCTCATGCGCCCGTCCATGACCGCTAAACTACGACATCGACAAACTGATGATCGCAATGATGACTCGGAGGCTTATCGCATGCCGCCTGAGACCCCTTCTCAACCCATCTGTTCCTGCCCCCGTGCCTGCCCTACGTGCGTACAAGCGCACAGCAATAAGGAAGTTTCACCGAATTTCTTCCTTCGTCAAGTGCCCCCGCTTCAGGCACCGATCTAGTCGAGGCGGGAAGAACCCGTCAAGGGTCTCCACTGCGCTTCGATGAACGCCAAAGAACATCGCCCTTGACCGAACCTTCCCGCCTCCGCCTGTTGCGAAGAGCCATGAAGCGGGAGCACTCAACGAAAAAATTTAGCTTGGGTGCTCTTCCGTTTCGGACGCCAATTCGCCCCACAGCGGGCAACTCAGGAGCATCAATATGCCATTCCCCATCGCACCAGTCACAGCAGCCAACATCGTCAGCAACGGCGCAACCCGCAGCCGCTCCGCCGCAACGCACAGGAAAAATGCGACGCAGCGGAGCGGCAGCGATTCGCCCTACCAACAGCGCACTACGCAGCGCGACAACCCTACGCAACTGCTCATCAAGCAGGCCGTGAATTACCTCATCCAGCAGCTTGAGGCGGGCAAGAGCGAGACGC
>JASHVE010000125.1 GCA_030039675.1 Acidobacteriaceae bacterium
GCGAATCCGCAGCCCGGACTTGATCACGCGGTTCAGGAAGACTTCCACGTCATGAGCATCGAAAACCGCATCCATGCGCGCGTGAAACTGCGCGAAGCCCTGTTCATCCCGGACGGCAATCGCTGCCTGCTCGAACATCTTCCCTACCCTCGGTCTGGCCAATCCAAAAACTTGGAGCGGGAGACGGGGATCGAACCCGCGACCAACAGCTTGGAAGGCTGTGACTCTACCACTGAGTTACTCCCGCCTGAAAAACAGTTCACAGTTCACAGCCGACGGTTCACAGTTTGTTCTTGCCTGCTCTGGCATCTCACGCTCAGCTCGAAAACTGAGAACTGCGAACTGCCTTTCAAATTTCTGGAGCTGATGACCAGGATTGAACTGGTGACCTCTCCCTTACCAAGGGAGTGCTCTACCAACTGAGCTACATCAGCCCTTAAAAACAGCCTTCAGCTCTTAGCCGTCAGCTTTCAGCTTCATCCTGCGGGCGCAAGCCACATCGGCCTAATCTGCCATCGCAAAGGCTGAGAGCTGATAGCTGAAAGCTAAGAGCTGCCTTTCTCCCCGTCCCGGCGAATCCGATCCGCCTGACGGGCCAACACCGTGCGCAACGCCAGCCCCCCGATGATGATGAGGGGAACCAATCTCAACTCCACCGGCTTGCCCAGGACGTCTACCTTGCCCGCATCCATGGTGAACCAAACCAACGCCGCCAAAACCGCGTACATTGCAAGGGCTGCCCAGTACTTCCGGTCCAGATCGGAACCGGTGCTGTGCATACCCTTCGCCGCGCGATCCAGGTTAGAACCATATACGCTCATTCCGCCTGGCCCTCCGCGCTTTAATCCCCAAACCTCTGGTGCACAGGGGAGGATTCGAACCTCCGTAGCTCGCAAGGAGCGGCAGATTTACAGTCTGCTGCCATTAACCGCTCGGCCACCTGTGCACAATCACCGCAACAAGTAAAGTTCACATGTTGGGGACCCCGATCCAATCACTCCAACCAGCAAACATTCCTCATCGGGATTTCAAAACCCCAATTCGCCTGCGCTTCGATCTGAATCTCCTCAGCGCATTACGCCTCTTCCGGAGAACCTCCGGCCTTTCGGAGCCTGCACCTGAAGTGGGAGCACCGCGAAGGACAGGCCCGGCGCCTTAAAGATACCGCTCGCCGGTCGATACTTACTGCTTGCCGTTTCGGGAACCGTTCCGGTCTTCTCCTTGTGGAGCTGGCGAAGGGATTTGAACCCCCGACCCTCTGATTACAAATCAGATGCTCTACCAGCTGAGCTACGCCAGCTCGATTCCCACCCGGAAACCACTCCGGATCCGCGAAAAACGTGCAGGCACACTGACCCTCCGCACGTCCACGGCACAGAAATTAAGGTTAGCATACCGCCTCAGGCGGAGCAAACAGCGACACCTTGCCGCAGCGGCAGATGCCGGAAAATTTGCTTGACATCAACTATTAACCGGGGGAACCTTTGGAGACAAACTAATTCTCCTTAAGGATGCCCCTATGAAATTGGGTACGTCTTTCCCCACCTGTGTGGTCGGGCTGGTGCTCCTCGCAGGAGGTTACGCCATCCCCTTACATTCTCAAGCCGCTGCAACCCGCAAGCCCCGTATTGCTGTCATGGACTTTGACTACGGCACCGTGCAGACGGCTTCAGCCGCGGTCTTCGGCACCAATGTGGACGTTGGTAAAGGCATCACGAATCTGCTGGTGACCGACATGGTGAAGGACGGCAATTTTTCGGTCATTGAGCGCACGGCTCTCGATAAGGTTTTGAACGAGCAGAATTTCTCCAACTCCAATCGCGCCGATCCCAACAGTGCGGCGAAGATCGGCAAGCTGCTGGGCGTGGATGCCATTGTGGTGGGCACCATCACGGAGTCTGGCAATGAGACCAAGAAAACCGGGATGGGCGGAGGTGGCGGCGGCTTGGGCGGATTCGGTCTCGGCGGCTTTCACCACTCTGACTCCAAGGCCAATGTAGGCATCACCGCCCGCATCATCAACATCGACACCGGCGAGATTATGGCCGTTGCGGATGGCTCCGGCCAATCCAGCCGTTCCAGCACCTCGATGCTCGGCGGCGGCGGCAACTGGCATGGATTCGGCGGCGGTAATGCCGACTTCGGTTCCAGCGACTTTCAGCAGACCATCATCGGCGAAGCCACCAAGAATGCCGTGCAGCAGCTGGCCACGAATCTCGACGGACAGTCAGCCAAAGTGCCGGTCCGCACCATTGTGGTAGAAGGCGTAGTGGCCGCGGTTGATAGCGGCCAGATCATTCTGAACGTCGGCGCGAAGGCTGGCGTTAAGGTAGGCGACCAGTTCAACGTGCTGCGCGTGACCAAAGAGATCAAAGATCCAACAACTGGCGCAGTGCTTCGCAGGCTGACCACTACCGTCGGCGTGGTGAAGGCAACTGACGTGGATGATATCTCGGCCATCTGCGCACCAGTCTCTGGAACCGGTTTCAAGGTCGGCGACGTGATCAAGACCACTACGCAATGATCTGGACTACCGCGGTTTCACAGTTGCTTTATCCCGAGGCCACTGCTGCAAAGTGGCATTTTCCTCAAGAAAATGCCACCTTCCGCGGCTTCGGCAAGGGCACATCAACTGTGGAACCGCTCTAATGTCTGAAAAGAAGATGCCCGTCGCGAGTGCGGCGGGCATCTTCTTTTCGAATGGATTCGGCTCATCTGCCCAGGAACCCCTCCAGTTTGCGGAGCTCCTCGTTGGCCTGGTCCATATAGTCTCGGGCAACATCGAGGTTGTGGTCGTTAATCGCGCGATCCGCCTCGCGGAGGGAGTTGTTCATCCGGTTCATCGCGCTCAGCATGTCTCCCCGCAGGTCGTAGCCCTGCGCCTGCTGCTGGCGGCGAAGCGTTTCAATCTGACCCCGCACCGTCTCTGCACGCGCATCGAGATCCATAAATCGGTCGCGCGCGTGGCGAACCTCTTCGGGTGATGGCCCTGCCGGCACAGGAGGCTCGTTCTGAGCGGGAGGCTGAGATTCGGGAGGAACGGCCTGGGCGTCGTGAGCGCCCCCTGACCGAGGCGGGGGGTTGTAGACGGCTCTCGAGCCGGGCTCGGCACCGTTATTTGACGGGCTCGGCTTTGCCGGGCTTGCCGGGTTCGCCGGAGTAACCGCCGGAGCGGCTGCGGGCGGCGAGCCTGTCTGGTCTGCAGGCGGCGTTGCGGGAGTGTTGGCCGGAGGTGTATTGGACGCCATTTGCCCGCCACCAGACGAAGAGCCGCCGGCCTTCTGCTGCCCGGCGTGGGTTGGGAAGAAACGCGGCAAAACACTCGCCGCCGCAACGATCGCCAGCACTGCGGCCAGCGCGCCCAACCCGATCCATAAACCACGGTGACCCTTGCCCGCAGCCGTGGGCGGCGCGGCCGCCGCCGGGACCGGCGTGAATCCCTGACTGCGCGAGGCTGTCGGAACTGGAGCCGATTCCAAAACCGTCTGCTGGAATGGCTGCGGTCCCGTGGAAATTGGCTGCGTGGCCTGCGCGTAGCTCGGAGGCGGCGCGGTCACCGGAAGCGGAACAACGGCTGGAGCCGGCGCTGCTGCATGTTCCCGCAGTCCCTTGAGCGCGTTGCGGAACTCTTCCGCAGTTTGGAAGCGGGCGGCTGGATCTTTGGCCATGGCGAGCAGCACAATGTCATTCAATTGCGGCGAAAGCGCATGATTCCATTGCGCGGGAGGCGTGGGCGCTTCGTTGAGCTGCGCATTCAAAACGCTGTAAGAGGTCTCGGCCTCGAAGGGCTTGCGTCCGGTGAGCATCTCGTAGAGCGTCACGCCGAAGGAATAAATATCTGTGCGGCCATCCACCGTGCCGCCCCGCACCTGCTCCGGCGACATGTAGTAGATGGAGCCCATGGTCGTTCCGGGCCGCGTGAGGTTCAGGTCGGTGGTGGACTTGGCAATGCCGAAGTCCATCAGCTTCACTACGCCGTGCGTGGTGATCATGATGTTGGCCGGCTTGATGTCGCGATGCGTAACGCCCTTGCCGTGCGCATAGCTCAATGCCGCCAGCACCTGCATGGAATAGTCGAGTACCTGGTCAAGCTGCAACTGCGTGGAGAGTTTGTCGAGCGTAGTGCCCTCTACGAACTCCATCACCATGACAAACTGGTTCTGGATCTGGCAGGCTGTTCGCAGCTGCGTGATGTTGGGGTGGTCGAGGCCGGCGAGCGTGCGAATCTCGGCCATAAAACGGGCCGCGAGCTCCGGCTCCGCGGCGAAATCAGGCAGCAGGATCTTCATCGCCTCTTCGCGGCCCGAAATCACGCTGCGCACTTTGTAGACACGGCCCATGCCGCCAGAACCAAGAAGCGCCAGGACCTCATAGTCGCCGACGCGCTGACCGCTTTCCGCTGCCATAAAGGCCTCCTCGGGTCAAAGTCATTACCGGGGAAAAGGGGCCCACACTGTTGAGGTGGTACGAGTCTACTCCAGTTCGCTCAAAGCGGGCTAGCCAAAGTACGTGCACACCACAGCGCAGACGCCCGGAAGAATAGGTGATCGAAGGGGCCGGAGCGTATCTTGGGCAACAAGTTCCGGAGCGAACGGCTCTCACGGACGCCTTGTCAATCCCACAAAAATAGCTTGCAGAAACCGCCCGCGGGATTGATGATTCCACTGCCCTTCCCAGCACGACAATTCCTGTACGTAAATTGAGGAGCTTGTATGCGCAACCTATATTGGGGAGTTCTGCTCCTTGCGCTTGGTTCTTTGAATTATGCTCAAGTAGCGCCTACGACGCCTCTCGCAGCTGCTACCCAGCAACAACAGACGACTCCAACGGAAAAGCCGCGCGTCTTCATTACCGATAGCCAATCCTGGGAGATTATGGGATCGGCGGGTGGTGCGAACGGCGCATTTGCGGCGGAAACCCATGGCGGTGCGCGCCCGCAGACCGCTGAGATTATCAAAACCTTCGGGCAGCGCTGCCCCGATGTGATCGTTAACAACAAGCAGGAACTCGCAGACTACATCGTGCTTCTTGACCATGAAGGTGGGAAAGGCGCGCTGCGCCACAAAGACAAGGTCGCTGTATTCGAACACGCTTCAGGAGATGTCGTAGTGAGTCATTCAACTCTCTCGGTGGGTGGATCAGTTGAGGATGCGTGCAAAGGCATCATGCGCGACTGGGCAATTCACGGGAGTGCTCTCGTCGCGGCAAAGATGCAGCCGACTACAACTACAGTGGCGCCCCCGGTTGCTGCTCAAGCGCCTGCATCCCAACCTGTCGGGCAGAGCGCGGTCATCTCCGTTGATTCGACTCCGCCGGGAGCGGATATCGAGGTGGAGGGAAGCTTCGTCGGCAGCACGCCATCCACAATAAATTTGGCAATTGGCAGCCACGAGATCACCGTAAAGAAGAAGGGCTACACCGACTGGACCCGCAAGCTGAACGTGACAGGCGGCAACATCCACTTGAGCGCCGACCTGGACGCCGTCGCCGCGCAATAGACCCGGGATGTTAGGGTAATGCTTGACGGCTTCATGCGCCGTCAGGGAATGCACCGACGCACACGCACAACGCTTCTGATTGTGGCCGCGGTCCTCACTTTACTGGCCGTGGCCGTCTTTCTGCGCTCCAAGGCCCCTCCGGAAGCGGCCCGGTTACTGCCGGAATCGGATGGGATCATCTACTTCAACCTTAAACCGATCCGCACATTCTTCCGCAAGGAGTGGCGGCCGCCGCAGCGCGCGCCCGAGTACCAGCAATTTGTGAACGCCACCGGCATCGATTGGGAGACCGACCTGGACCAGGTGGCCGTGGCGCTGCATCGCATGCCCGATCCCAACGGACCGAATGGTCCGGTGGCTTACTCCATGGTGCTGGTGGGCAAGCTGACCGGCAAAAGGCTTAATGCGTGGCTCGATGCGCACGCAACGGCGCGCGAGTCCTACGCCGGCAAGACCGTATACAGCCTGCCGTCGGAAGACCGCACCGTGCGCGTGGCGCAGATTGGCTACGACATGGTGGCCGTCTCGAACTTTCCCACGCCCGAGCAGATCCACTCGATCATCGACCGGCATCGCGCCGCAGCGCTGCCGTTTGCGGGGTCTTCGCTGCTCGAACGGCACTATCATGACGTGCCGCTGCTTTCGCTGGCCTGGGGTGTGGGGCAGATCGGGCTGCCCTTCTCTGAGAGCGGCGCAATTCGCATCTTCGGCTTCTCGCTGCCTCTGCAGCCGGACTCAACAATCATCGCCAGCGTATCTCCAGCGCTGCCCGTTCCCGGGTCGCTCGGCGCACTGCGCGTCAAGGTGGAAGAGATCGCTCCGAACGATGCAGCCGCCGCCAGCCAGGCTGCCAACCTGGCCACGCTCGTCACCTTGGCCCGCGGTTTTACCACGCACCTCGGCGACAACGCGGCGAACAATAGCTTGAAGCTGCTGCTCAAAACCGCCGAAGTGACGCAACACCGCGACCGCGTAGTCATAACGGCCACCTTGCCGGCAAATTTCCTCGCCAAGCTCGCCCAAGGCGAAGGCGCCCCCTCCGCGCAGTCGCAACCGGCGGGAGCTGCGGCAAATTGAGCGCCCGCGGCGCGCGTACGCCGGCGGCGCAAATGTAGTTCATCCGAAAAGAAAAACGGCTCCCGCATTGGAGAGCCGTCTTCTCGATTTGAGCAAAGCTTATTGCCCCGCGCTCGGGGAGTCGCTTCCATCGCTCCGCATCGCCTGCTGATAAGTCATGCGCAGATATTTATGCGGATTGACAGGCACATTGTGCACGCGAACTTCGTAGTGGAGATGAGGACCGGTCGCGCGGCCCGACTGGCCCACGTAACCGATCACCTGGCCGCGGCTGACATGCTGGCCAGGGAAAACGGCGATCGCCGAGAGATGCGCGTAAATCGTGACCAGATCATGCCCGTGATCGAGCACCACTTCGCGGCCATAACCCGATACAGTGGACGCGTCGGCGACGTCACCGTCACCCGCCGCGCGTACGGGCGTGCCGTAGGGTGCGTCGATATCGATGCCGGAGTGGAATGCGCCCTCACCGTTGAATGGATCCTCGCGCTCGCCGAAGCTGGAAGCGATGCGGCCCTCGATCGGCCAGAGGGACGGCGCGTCGGCCAGGACGGTCCAGTCACCGCCAAAGCCAGGGGTCAGGCCGCCTTCCAGAGCGCGCGAGACACGGCCCGATAGAGCCTCGGAGCGCAGCGCATAAAACTGATCGATCGAGCTGTTAATCTGCTGCTGGCTCAGCTCGTCGGCCTGCCCGAGGCTTGCGGGAGTGGGCGCGGAAGCTGCGCTGGCTGATTCCGTCTTGGCTGCAGCGGCGAGCCGGTTTTGCCGCAACCCGTAGAGCGCGGTCACCTCGTTGGCGAGCGCACCGAGCGAAGCCACCTGCACGCTGCGGTCGTGGGCAATCTGCGCCATCTGCTTGTAATCTTTGCGCAGCGTTTCGCGCTCCTGGCGCACCTGGTTGTAACTTTCGGTCTTTACCAGCATCCGGGTATAAGAGCCGGCAAGACCGACGATCGTGAAGGCTCCCACTATGGCAGCAGCCACAAATCCGTAGGCGTAGTGAAGTGGCAGCGGAATCTTGCGAATCCGTCCTTCTTCGTCCCGGGCGACAAAAAGAATGTAATAGCGTTTGCCCAGCATCATGCTTCTCATCCTTCTCAACTTCGGCGTCTTTTTGCCGGTGTTATGAGTTCACCGGTCATCAGGCAAACTGGTCAGTGCTGACGGTCACTGACCCAGCTTGAACGAGCTCTCCTCAAATGTTCCGCGGCAACAGCGATTGCAGAGTCGCACACAAAATGTCTGCGACCGATCAGTTGAGCAAATGCGCCCGAGAGGGCGGATGCGAGAACTTTTTTAAAGGCTAACAAAGCCCCCTTGGGGGGGTCAATAAAACTTCCAAGGGATCACCCTGAGACTTTCGGTCAGGAGCCGGGCGCCTCGAACGCTCCACCAAGGTGGACGCGATAAGTACGCTGCGGGTTGGAATGCGGGCTCAACTTTTCAATTAAACCATGTAAAATCAGTCACCGCCTCTGCACTGGCCATTTAAATCTTGGTGGGATTTGGGCTAGACGCAGGCGTTTTAGCACCCCTTTGCCCTATCTTCAAGAGGTGACATCCAGAAGGGTAAGACGATCCGGCTTGGGGCGGGATTCGGGATCAAGCCCGCGAGGAAGCGGCGAGCTGGAGCTGTTGCGCCGGATTCGTGCGCGCGTAGTGCGGACGGCCGGTGCCGGGGTCCGGCTTGGCATTGGCGACGACTGCGCGCTGATCCGTCCCCGGGCGGGAGAGGAGCTGGCAGTGACGACAGATCTTTCGATCGCGGGCCGGCACTTCCGGCTGGACTGGCATCCTGCCGAAGCGGTGGGCCATCGCACGCTCGCGCGCGGTTTGAGCGATCTGGCGGCGATAGGCGCGCGGCCGGTTGCGGCGTTTCTGTCGCTCGGTTTGCCGCAAGAGTTAGTCCAAGACTCAAAAGCGCAGGGCGCCTGGATCGACCGGTTTTATGACGGCTTTCTCGCGCTGGCCGACGCGCACAAGACTGTGCTGGCCGGAGGCGACCTGGCCGAGTCGCCGGTGGCGGCTGCCGACATTGTGCTGATCGGCGCGGTTCCGCGAGGGAAGGCTCTGCTGCGCTCCGGTGCGCGGCCGGGCGACTTGCTTTACGTGACCGGAAGCCTGGGCGGAGCGGCGGCGGGCATTGCCCGGCTGGCCGAGCTGGCTCCTGCAGCGGGCGGAACAAGAAGATTGAAGATCCCGAAAAAACTGGCGGACGCACTGGCGCCGCATCTTTATCCGCAGCCACGCCTCGCGCAGGGATTGTGGCTGATGCGCCGCAGGCTGGCCACCGCCGCACTGGATATCAGCGATGGCCTTTCGACGGATTTGCATCACCTCTGTGAAGAGTCGGAGGTCGCTGCTGAGCTGGATGCTGCCGTACTGCCTATTCATCCCGGCGCTACGCTGGAGCAGGCGCTGCATGGCGGCGAGGACTACGAACTGCTGTTTACTGCTGCGCCGAATGCCCGTCTGCCCCGCGCAATCGCCGGCATTCCGGTGACGAAGATCGGCAGAATCGTTCGACGCAAACCAGGCAAGCCCGTGGTCTGGTTGCGCACGGAGTGCGGCGCGGAGCCGCTTGGGACACAGGGTTGGGAGCACTTCTCTCTCGTCAATACGCCAGCGTGAACTGTTGACCGATGTGCTGCGGCTTCTCGAGCTCGTTGACGAGCGCCACTGCGTAGTCCTCGGCGGAGATGCGGCTCTCACCCTTCTCGTCAACAACAAGACTCGTGCCGCCGAGGCGAAATTTGCCTGTTCTTTCGCCGGGCTGAATGAAGCCCGCGGGGCTTAGATAGCTCCAGTCCAGACTCGACTCCTTGAGGATCGGCAAGACGTCACGGTGCGCCATGGCAATGTCGCGATATGCCTCGGGAAATCCCGGCGCATCGACCAGCGCCACACCGGGCGCGACTTCGAGGCTGCCCGCGCCGCCCACCACGATGAGCCGCGAGACACCCGCTGCCTGCAGTCCTTCGAGCAATGCGCAGGTGGCGGCGGAGAGAGTCGGCTCTTCGCCCTTCGGCGGCGCGTAGGCGCTGATCGCTGCGTCTGCGCCCTTTGCGGTCTGCGTCACGCTGGCAGCGTCCATCACGTCTCCCTTGAGCACGCGAACGCCCGGCGTAGTGATCTTGGCGGGATTGCGGACGACCGCGGTCACCTGATGGCCGCGGCTCAGAAGCTCCGCCAGGATGCGGCTGCCAATCATGCCCGATGCGCCGTACAAAACTACTTTCATGGTCGATCTCCTGAACCATCCGATGAGTAACGCAGGGAAAGAAACGGAATTTGTGCGAACGAGTTGCGGCGAGCTGCGTCGTCGCGAGTCGCTATGATCGGTAAGGTGCATTCTACCGTTCCCATCGTCGATCTGCGCTTTCCGCATCGCTGGCAGGCTGAGGTGCTTGCGGCGCGGCCGCTGATTCTGCCGGCGCGGCATTACGTGTATCCGCGCGAGACGGAGGAAGTGGAACGCGGCGCGCTCGAAGTGCTGGTGCGGCCCGAGGGCGAGAGTTCCGACGTGATTGCGCAGCCGTTTCTGGCGACGTGCGCGCTGGGGTTTCGCGATCCGGTTGCGCCGACCGGCCTCTGGTCCACTCCAAAGCCAGAAAAAATCTGCGCGGTGTCGGGAGGGTATGCGTACCTGATCGATACGACGGCGCCGGAGCGGTTCACGATGATTCCTTACCGGCCGGTGCTGGAGGTGCGGCCGGTGCCGGAACATGGCTTGCTGTTGTTTGTCGGGCACCGGTCGATTCTCGCGTGGGGCCCCGAGGGCCAAACATGGGAGAGCGAGAAGCTCTCCGATGAGGGCGTGACGATTACCGGCATCGAGAACGGGGTGCTGCGCGGCACGGGCTGGACGATGATTACGGACAAGGAGACGGTGTTTGCACTCGATCTCAGCTCCGGGCAGCGGGTTTCCTAAGCTCTTTTTCCTTTCAAAAACTGCGAAAAACACCTGAAAATCGAGGGCTGATGTTGACTGATTGGTATACAGTCTCCAACAGGTAAATATGTCTTTCTATTTTGGTTAGCGAATTTTCGGACTGCGCAAAAATGCTCCTTTCGAGGGGAGGGGGTAGGGGTGGTCTTGGGTACGGACCGGGGTGTTTCCTGACATTTTTAACCGGCTGGTTGGGGCCTGTGGGGATTGTGCCAGATCACTGGGATATTTCGCGCAGGTTCAACCAGGATTTCACCCTGGGTGATCTTCAGACTCTCCCTCGGGGAGAGTGGATGTGGGGTGGGGCAGGTGTTGTGGTCTCCCACCCTTTCGCACAGAACGCGAAAGGATGGGGCACCCGGCTTTTCCATCTTGGCCGATGGTGGGGCACACGAGTTTGTGCCGGGTTGAGAGGGGCTGGTTGAGATTCGAGGGCTCCCACCCTGTCGACAGAGAAAAGTCGACAGGATGGGGCACGGGGTTTCGTGCGGGACTTATCGGGAGATGAGAGCTGGTGATGTTCGCGCTTTTTCGACGGGTACCGGACTGAATTTAGAGCGCTCTGACTGTGTCTTCGAGATTCGCTTTGTGATTGCTTGGAGCGAGGTTTTTTGCATAGGCGGTATAGATGCCCTCGAAGACTGAATCCCAACTGGCGGTGAGGGCGTAGGCGCGGGCGGCGGTGCGCATGGCCTGATGCTTCGCGGGGTCGGCGAGGATGGCGGCGATGACAGAGGCGAATTCCTCATCCTGCACGATGCGGCCGGTGGAGTGATCGCGGACGATGGTGCGCGGGCCGCCGTCGGGGGTGACGATGGCGGGCACGCCGCTCGATAGCGCTTCGAGGACGACGTTGCCGAAGGTGTCGGTGTGCGAGGGGAAGACGAAGAGGTCCATGTTGGCGTAGGCGGTGGAGAGGGCTTCGCCGCGCAGGACGCCGGTGAATTCGGCCCGCTTCAACCGCTCGCGGAGCCAGGCTTCGTCGCCGCCGTGGCCGACGATGAGGAAGCGGAAGTCGCCGACGCCCATGCGCTCGAGCTCATTCTGGATTTCGACGAGCAGAGCGATGTTCTTTTCGACCGAGAGCCGGCCTACGAAGCCCAGGACGCGGGCGCGGTCGTTTGGGTCGCGCCGGCGCTTTGACGGGCTGAAGAGCTCGGCGTCGACGCCGCGCGGCATGAGGTAGCAGGGACGGCCGGTGCGCCTGGTCAGTTCGGCGCAGAGCTGCGGATTGGGCGCGAAGAGCACACGGGCTTTGGAATAGTAGAAGGCCGTTGTTGCCAAGGCGAGGTCCTGGATCTTTTGGGCTGTCGCCGAGGATTGGCGTTCGGGCAGAAAGCGGAGCAACCAGTCGGAGCGGCGAGCCAGATACTCGTGCACGTTGGTGTGCCAGCTTGCAGCGACCGGAATTTCAAGATGGGCCGCGAGACCCACTCCTAACATGCCCACTTCGCTGGGACCGGTG
>JASHVE010000126.1 GCA_030039675.1 Acidobacteriaceae bacterium
TCAGTCCCGACGCCACGGAAGCGATCTACGGCCTCGGCCAGCACCAGAGCGGACTGTTCAACTATCGCGGGAGCACGGTGGAACTCGGCCAGAACAACACCGACATTGCGATCCCGCTGCTGGTCTCGAGCAAAGGGTACGGCATCCTGTGGAACACGGCTTCGTTCAGCTACATGGACAACCGGTTTCCGCTCGACCTGAACTTTGAGTCGCTGGCCGCGCCGCAGATCGACTATTACGTTCTCTATGGTCCGCAGATGGACCGTATCCTTCACGAGTACCGTTCCATGACCGGCCATACGCCGCTCTTTCCGGAATGGGCGTACGGCTTTTGGCAATCGAAGGACCGCTATAAGACGCAAGAAGAGATTCTTTCCATAGCGGGCGAGTATCGCACACGCCACATCCCCATGGATGCAATTGTGCAGGACTGGTACTGGTGGAAAGAGGGCGGCAAAGGCGACCCGGTGTTTAACTCCGGCTACACCGATGTGCCTGCGGAACTGAAGACGCTGCACGATGAGCACGTGCACGCGATGATTTCCGCGTGGGCGATGATGGATGCGACCTCGGAGAGCTACAAGCAAATGGCTGCAAACGGTCTCGAGATTCCCGGCACGCACGTCTACGATGCCACGAACCCAGCAGCCAGCGATTTTTTCTGGAACCAGTTTGTCGGTAAGCTGTTCGCGCAGGGATGGGATGGATTCTGGCTCGATAGCTCGGAGCCTGAGGAGTACTGGCCGCATTCCGGTGATGCAATCCTGCGCTACAAGCAACTGCAGATCGGCAGCGGTCTCGAATATACGAATATCTTTCCCTTTGCGCACACCGCCGAGGTGCAGGAACACTGGAAGCAGGCCAACCCCGAGAAGCGCGTCTTTCTGTTGACGCGCTCGGCGTTTCTAGGCCAGCAGCGCAATGGGGCCGCTGTGTGGTCTGGAGATGTGTACAGCACCTGGTGGGCCCTGCGTCATCAGGTGCCCGCGGGGCTAAATATTGCGCTCTCCGGTTATCCCTACTGGACTACGGACATCGGCGGCTATCATCTGCCATCGCCGGATGCAGCGAGCAAGCCTGCTTACCAGGAACTCTATGCGCGCTGGTTTGAGTACGGCGCCTTCTGTCCGGTCTTTCGCACGCACGGCCATCGCGACCACAACGAGCTCTGGACTTACGATCAGGTCTTCCCCACACTGCTTGCGATCGATCGCCTGCGCTACCGGCTGCTGCCTTATATCTACTCGCTGGCGTGGAAGGTGACGAGCGAAGACTATACGATTCAGCGGCCGCTGGTGATGGACTTCCGCGAGGATCCGGCGACCTGGGAGATCAGCGACCAGTTTCTCTTCGGCCCGGCGATTCTTGTCAGTCCGGTGCTCACCGAGCACGCCACCTCGCGCCCGGTCTACCTGCCTGCCGGCGCTGCGTGGTATGACTTCTGGACTGGCGAGCGTACCAGCGGCGGAGCGACCATCACAGCGCCTGCGCCGCTCGATCGCATTCCGCTCGATATCCGCGCCGGCTCGATTCTGCCGCTGGGCCCGGTGATCGAATATGCAAGGCAAGCGACCGATCCGATCGAGCTGCGCGTCTACGCCGGAGCGAATGGCGATTTCAAGCTCTATGAAGATCAGGGCGACAACTACAGCTATGAGTCGGGCGCCCACGCGATCATCCCGATCCACTGGCAGGATTCGACGCGCACTTTGACCATTGGCGCGCGGCAGGGGAGCTATCCGGGCATGCCGGCAACACACACTTTCAACGTGGTGATTGTGCGCGCAGGCCACGGGGTGGGCGGGGATGCGACCGCGAACCCCGACCGGAAGATCGAATATAACGGGGCGAGGGCGGAAGCAAATTTCTGAAGGACGGCGGTGATGCGCCGTCCTTCTATTTATTGCCCGCCCTGCTTCAGGATCTGCTCGGCCAGGTAGTTGTGGACCTTGGCGTCGTCCTGCAGGGTCTCGTAGTAGGCGTTCTGCAATAACTGCTTCTCGCTGTCGTGCAGCGTCTGGTGGATGGTCTGCTGGATGTTGGGATCGTTGAGTTGTCTCTGTCCCGCAGGCTCCCGTGCGATGAGCTTGTAGATGGCGAAGCCGACCACCTTGTGTCCCGGACCGGCGCCGTCGTAAATCGGAAGCACGTCGGTGATCTGGTCGGGTTTCAGCTTGGTGATGGCGTCGTAGACCTGCGGATCGGTGTGCAACCGCGACTCGGCTACGAAGCCCATGTCGCCGCCGCTCGAAGCCGTGTTGGGATCCTCGGAAAAGTTCGCGGCGATGGTGCCGAAGTCGTCTCCGCTTTGCAGCCGGTTATGCGCCTCGTCGATCTTCTTGCGCGCATCTGCCTCAGTGGTGGCCTTGTTGCTCTGCAGATTGGTTCCCTGCGGCGCGGGTGAGGTGGTAACTACAATCTGGGCCAGATGGTATTGCGGCTCAACCACGTTGAATTCCGACTTGTGCTGCTCGTAGAAGGTTGCGATTTGCGCGTCGGTGATATTAATCTTCGATTCAATCTCTTTGTTGAGGAGTTTGGTTGTGGTTAGTTGCCGGCGGATGTTGCGCTTGAGATCGTCGAGCGTGAGGTTGCGCTGCTTGAGCTGGTTGTTGAACTCTTCCTGTGTGTAAGGCGCTTTGAACTCAGTCAGCCGCGCATTCACATCTTCATCAGTCGCGACCAGGTTCATCTTGGCAGCCTGCTGTTGCAGGATCTCGTCCGCAATCATCTGATGGAGAATTTCCAACCGGCGAATGTCCACTTCAACGGGCGAAAGCTGTTGCGGATTGTTGCCGAATTGAGCCTGGTAGTAGCGATCCAGGTCAGCGCGCAGGATCTCCTTGCCATTGACAGTTGCTACCACATCGGCTGAAGGCGGACGGTGGCAGCCGGCCGCTACGGTCAACAGGGTGCCACCAAAGAGAACCAAGACGGGAAAGTGGAGACGCGCCCGAAAAGACGATTTAACGTACAACGTGGTCACTCCTGTTGCTTCGGCATTCAAGGATAAATCTCTGCGCACACACGCGGAAAGCCCTGTCAGCCGCTATTTGTTGCCTCCGGCTGGTGGCGCCGGAGCAGCCAAGCTCTGCTGCGGCGCGGGCAGCTGTTCGCCCGCGGCGACGAGCGCGCGGTCGATCGCCGCCCACAATTCATTCTCGGGTACAGCGCCGTTGATGCGTTCACCGTTCACATAGAGCTCCGGTGTTCCCTCCAGCCCCAGAGCCTCCGCTTCTTTGGTGGATGCGCGTATCTGCGTCTCGTCCTGCTTGGCAATGCAGGCGTTCAACTGGTTTTCATCGAGCTTGCCCACGGTTGCTTCCTGGCGGGCGATGCGGTCGAGCGCCGCGAAGCTCTTGTCCAGGTTCCGGTCCGGTCCGGTGATCTCATCGCCGTGGCCGTGAACGTAGTCCACGTATGTCCAGTAGACCGCACTGCTCTGCCTGGCCAAGCAGTTCGCATCCACGGATGCGCGCATGGCCCAGGGATGCAACTCGGTAATCGGATCGTCTTTGTAAATGAACCGCACCTTGTCGCCATAATGCGCCATGGTCCGCGGAAACAGCTCCTGGTGCATGCGGGCGCAGTACGGGCACTCCAGATCGTCGAAGTTGATGATTGTCACCTTCGCCGAGGGATTACCGCGAATCGGCCGGCCGGCAATGTCTATGCCGTCCGCGGGATTCTTAGTCAGGTCCATCGTATCCAGGTGCACGAGCTTGGTGCTGTCGTTCGAGATCAAATAGTCGACTTCCTGGGTCTTGGTGCCGTGGGAGAGGACAACGGGCAGCGTGTCATAACCGGTGAACTGACTTGACTTGCGTGCGCCAATGCTTACATTGACGTCGCCGGGCAGATCGAATTCAGCGCGAACGTGGAGCTCGATGTTCCGGCTGAGCGTCGGATCGATTCCCGAAGACGGGGTGGTTTGGGCCTTGCAGCCAATCGCCAAGCCGAGGGCAAGCAGCCCTGCCAATATGCGAATACGCAACAATACAGTTTCCCTCTTAAAAAGGATACCCCAGCGGCCAGACCGCCCGCTGCCGCAGCCCTGCCTACTTTGGGATGGACGCGTGCCGTTTTGAAAGGCGATCCCCTGCTATTAGAGCAGTTCCCGAATTAACGTCGACTTTTTGACCGCCGTGCAAGGTGGCCTTTTCTTGAGGAAAAGGCCACTTAAACATCTTCCTTCGGTATACACAAATTCGGGAACTGCCATAGGGTCTTTGCATGGCGAAGGGGCAGCTTAGTACGGGGGCGGCAGCGTGGGATCGTGGAAGGCCGAGGTGGCCCGGCGGATATCACCCACCGCTCCGAAATTTGCCAGCGTAAAGCTATACAACCACTCGTGCTCGTTGCGTCCGGTTCCCTGGACATTCCCGAGCGCGAAGCGCCGGTAACCCATGGACAGGCCGCAACAGTTCCAGTTGTAGACGCCTTGCACGCCGGCATATTGCGTTTGCCCGGCCACAAAATCATAGCTGCCGTTGGCGGCAAGATTGAACCCGTTGCCGCTCGTCTTGCCGATCTCGAGAAACGGCGTCACGATCTGGCTTTTGAGTGTCGGAGAAGCCGTTCCCGGATTTTCGTCGACGGCATTCAGCAGGGCATGGCCCACGCCCACAGTCGTGCGGCCAAAGCTGTATCCCGCGAAGAGATTGTCGGCGTCCAATTCTCCGCGCTTCGGGTCGTAGTCCAGGTCCCACTGGATGCGCAGATTGTCGATGGCATTAAACCGCAGCCGGGATATGAGGGGAGAAATATTGCGCGGCGAAGTCAAAAATGCGGCGCCGGTTAAATCCAGCGTCGACTCGAAGACATTGCGCCGGCCGGGAATGAGTGCGCCGCCGAAGTTCGGATCGATGAAAAACTCCTGCGCAATCTGCCAGCTCGCCCATTCGCGCGGCTTGGCCGGGCAGTTGCCGGTTGCGTCTTTCTCTTCCGGCTCGCAATGTTCTTCCGTTAGAGGGCGAAGATAAAACCGCTGCGTCAGCGAGAAACCAGCCTCATTGGTGTCCGTGACGATGTCTGCGGTGTCGAAGAGCAGGACGTTGCGTGCCTGGTGTCCGATCCCGCCGACGTACCGGTAGGTCAGCTCCGGCTCGATGACGTGGCGCAGTTCCCGGTTCCAGAACGGCAGCTCGAAATCGCGCTCCAGCACCGGCGGCCGGATGTCGACCGAAGCTTCCAGATCTTCGCGGTTGAGCGGGTCATGGCTGATGCTGGGAATGCCACCGTTGGTCACGATGCGATTTGGGGTCTGGCTGATGGTGTAAAAGGTGTCGCGGAAGCCGGCTTCGGGAACAAAACTCCAGCCTCCGGCGGAAAAGGGCAGCTCGATATGGGGGTAAAAGTCCATGCGGCCCACGTTGCGCACGTGGAGATCGGGCTCAGAGCGATTCAGGTAGCTCAAGGACGATCCGAGGCCCCATTCGAGCGGCGAGCTTCCCAATGGCCGGTCGACTACGTCATAGCGCACCATGGGCAGATGCAGGATCTTGGCTTCATCGCCATTCGTCGTGCTGGCGAAGGTCTGGAACCGGTCCAGCGATACAGACGGGATCAACCCGTTGTGCTCATGAATGAGACCGAGATCGCTCGACACTTCCGAGCTGGTGGCCTGTGCGTAATTGTCATCGAAGACCAGCCGGTAGACGTAGCTCGACAGATACTCCACTGTGCCGGAGATCCGGGTCTGTGGAGAGAAGTCTTTGCGTCCCGCTGCTACAAGATCGACGCCGCCCTGGTTCAAGAGTTCATACGTGTTGGTGTCGCCAACCTGTTGCTCGATGCCGCGGTCAAGGAGCGCATTCCATCGCGCGGTGAGATGATCCTGGCCCGGCCCCTTATAGCGGAAGTCGCCGTTGGGCGCCCATCCCCGCTTGCTGTAATACTCGGTGCCGAGAACCATGTCCATGCTGCGGTTAATGGCCCAGTAAACCTGCTCGCCGAAGGTGTAACCCCGGATGGACGAGCCGTTGCTGATCACCGGCGTGAGCAGTCCGCTCACACGCCCGGTTTCATCTTTGGGATGGCGCAGGTAGGGCAGGTAGAAGATGGGTATTCCCAACAGCTCGAAGCCGGCATTTTTTGTCGACGCTTCACCATTCGCGAGCTGGATGGAGCGGGCGATGACCCGCCAGTCGGGATGGGGAAGCCGGCAGTTGGTAATCGATCCGTCGACGATGCGATAGCTGCCTTCGCCGGTCTGCAGCAGCACGCGGCCGGAGAACAACAGAGGATTCGTCGTCGTATACACGACCGTGTGCCCGGCTCTCCGCATTCCTTGGGAGCCGTTCACGTTGTAGAAGCGCGCGGTGTGCATGTTCAGCCGCATATCCCCGTGCGAGGCGTTGATCAGCACGTCGTTAGGGCCACCGGCAACCTGCAGGTGCCCGTCGGCTTCGAGTTCTGAAGTGGACCGGTCGTAGACAACCTTGTCCGCGCGGATGACGTAGTCGCGATAGTGGCCTACCACATGGCCCGTAAGCGTGGCCACGTTACCGGCCCATGTCTGCTCATCTGCTTCCCACTCGACCGGTTCGCCTGTGGGCGGCAGAGGTTCCGGCTGCGCTACCGGCACCAGCTCCTGGCCGGGGTCGTCAGGAAGTGTGGATGGAGATTCGGACTGCGCTTCAGTTTGCGGTGCGAATGCCGGCGCGGCTGCAGGTAACCCGTTGGTTAACCCCTGCCCGTAGCCTCGCAGGTGACATGCAGCCAGCAGCGTGATAATTACTAAAGTACGAGGACGCATCCTGAAACCAAGGTTGGCGTAAGGCTCAGCATAGCAAAACCGACTGGTCTTTCTTTGGGACGCGCACCGCGTAGCTCTGGCAGCAGACAAAATTCGGTTCAACCGGTTGACGGTTCACGCGCGATCAACGTGGCAGAACTGGGTCTGTCTTCTTCCGCGAAAACTCCACCTCAATTTGAGAGCAGCGTCTGCGTTGCCCCTGTTTAACTATGGGCGCGCGGACCCGAACTGCGGCGGCACTTTTTTGCCGGATCTGCCGTCGCGTCGAAGGGACACTGGAGCTTTGAGCACATCGGCCAATCTTTCATCGTCGTGGAAGCAAGAAGTTAACCGGCGCGTTGCTGCGCACATGATCCGCAAGGCTCCTGTTGGGACGGAACCTGCGGTTGTGCACGACAACCGTCCGAGCCCCGGCGGCCGGGCAGCGCAGGCGGCTGCGCGCGTGGCTGCCCGGTACGCCAAAGCGCCGAGCTATAGCGAAATGCTGGCCAATGAGGCCCGCGCCGCCATCCTCGCCGCCGAGGCTGCGTCCCGCGCCGCGCTGGAAGCGCAGGCCAAGGCACAATCTGTACTCGACAGCCTCGAAGCCGCTGCCATAGCGGAAAGCGCTCCGGTTGAGATCGCGATGGGAACTGATCTGAGATCTGATTCAAGACCAGCCATCGCGAAGCGGGAGGCCATGGTTGAGCCGCCGTTATTTCTGGAACTCGAAGCACCCCAACCGCAGGCGCACACGATGCAACCCGTGGAAGACCAGCCTTATGCGATCCGCTGGGACCCGGAGCTGCCCGTGCTTCATCCCGAGCCCTTGATTGCTCACAGCCGGAATGCTGCGGAGTGGCTTGACCCCGATATTCCGGACTGGCCCGAGGCGGGGTCGCCTGCTGCGCCGGCGCTGGGAGTGGTCGAGCCCGTCCAGCCTATTTTTGCCAACCTCATCGAGTTTCCGCGCGAGCTTGTGGCCACGCGCAAAGTGCGGCCGCGACTTGCCGAAGGTCCTATTGCGGCTGAAGAGCCTGGATCTCAGCTGAGCATCTTCGAAGTGGATCCCGGGTCCATTTCCGTTGAGCCGGAACAGGATCACACCGCGGTGGAGGCCTCTGCACCGGCCTGGAACGGCCCGACGTGGTCAGGCATGCGTTTGGACGCGCAGCCGGAAGAGGCTGATGACGCGCCAGAGATTCGGAAGGCGCCGGCAATTGAGCAGGCAACCGCAAGCCGGCGTCTGCTGGCTGCCGTGGTGGACGTGGCGCTGGTTTCCGGAGCGCTTCTGGCCGTGGCGATTCCAGCGGTCACCAAAATTGCGGAGCTGCCCAGTGTACGCGTCATGGAGTTTGGCTCGGCCATTGCGCTGCTGCTGGCCTGCGGCCTCCACCTGACGCTGTTCCTGACCTTCGCCGGCGCAACGCCCGGCATGCGGTATGCGCGCGTCTGCCTGTGTACGTTTGAGGGCCATTTGCCGGCACGCGCGCAGCGCTGGGCTCGGCTCGCAGCGATGCCCCTATCAGTTTTGCCTGTGGGTATCGGGATTGTCTGGTCGATCTTCGATGAAGACCGTCTGGCCTGGCACGACCGCCTCTCGCAGACTTATCTACGAAAGTACTAGGGCTGAACGCAAATCTCAGCCTCCGAGTGAGCGGGTGGCGCTAACGCCGGCTCCTAGCAGCGCGGTCTCGTCATTCTCCGGCAGAATTTCGAGCGAGAAACTCTGCAGGGGGCTCATGCGCACCATGGTCTCCAGATGGCTGCGCAAGAGCGGCAGGTCAAGAAAGCGCACGTTGTGGCCGGTGAAGTAGAACTTTCCCGGCCCGGCGAGGTGAATGAAGGAGGCTGTGGCCGCGGCCAGGGCCCGGTGCCACAGGTCAACGAACTCCCGACAGCGCTGATCTCCCTTTTTGGCGTTGGCAAAGATCTCTTCAGGCTCCAGATCCAGGAACCGCATACGCATAGCGCGATAGCCCATGATCCCTTCAAGATGTCCCACGCCACCGCAGCCGCAGTAGCGCTCCTTGGGATCGAGGGTTACAGTAATGTGTCCGCCCTCCCAAACGCCTTCGACGTAGGGCCATCGCCCGTAGCCGATCCCGTTGCCGATCGTCCACACGCGCGTGAGCTTGTTAAACCGGCCGTGCGTGGCAGCCACGCTGGCAGCGATCGCGTCCGCGTCGTTGACCACGGAGACCGGCGCCTGGATGCCTCGCCCAGCAAGTTCACGGCTCAACTCTTCGGCCATCCGCATGCCTTTGATTTGAGGCAAGTTGGGTGAGTCTTCCACTACGCCGTGCCGCACGATGCCGGGCACCGCTACGCCGATTGCATCCACGGCTCCGCCGCTCTCGGCGGCCAGTTCACTCACCTGGGCCGCGAGTATCTGGACCAGCTCGCCACCGGGAATCGCAATGAGCGCGTCTGTCGTCTCCGGATCGCTCGGATATCGCAGCATCTTCCCGACCAATTGCAGCTCTTCCAGCCTGCCGGCCACAATATGCTCGGTGACGACGATGCCGATAGCGCGTGTCATGGATGCCCCTCCCTTGGGGACAAAAAAGATGTTACGGCACAACGTAGACGCACAGGAGAGATGCCGGAAGCCGTCGTTTCGCGCGCCAGCGCATCTATCCTTGATATCGGTGCAGCCGTCCCAGCCCATTGAATGCCGCTACTTTATAGCATTCCGCGAGCGTGGGATAGTTGAACACAGTGTCGATAAAGTAGTCCACTGTGCCATTCAGGGTCATTACCGCCTGGCCGATGTGCACCAGTTCGGCAGCGCCTTCACCAATGATATGAACGCCTAACACCTTGCGGGTGTCGCGATGGAAGATCAGTTTCAGTCGTCCCGTCGTGTCGCCACGAATCTGGCCGCGCGCCACCTCGCGGTAGTAAGCCATGCCCACTTCATAGGGAACGTCTTCGTCGGTCAGCTGCTCCTCGGTCTTGCCGATAAAGCTGATCTCGGGAATGGTGTAAATGCCGTAGGGATAGAATCCGGGATTTGTGGTTGCGGCGTGATCATTGAAGGCCCACGAAGCCGCAATCCGCCCCTGCTCCATAGAGACCGAGGCGAGCGATGGGAATCCGACGACGTCGCCTACCGCGAAGATATGATCCGACTTGGTCCGGTAGTGCTCGTCCACCGCAATGCGTCCGCGATTGTCTGCTTCAAGACCGGCTGCGGGCAGGTTCAGTTCGTCGACGGCGCCTTGGCGGCCGATCGCGTAGAGCAGCGCGTCGCCCGAGACCTTCTTTTTGCTCATCAAGTTGGCGACGACGGTGCCCGGCGTCGGCTCTTCGACGCTCTCCAGTTCTTCGCCCAGCCGCATCGTCACGCGGCTGTCGCGGAGGTGGTAGCTGAGCGCCTCGATGATCTCGCGGTCAGCGAACTCGAGCAAGCGGTCGCGCTTTTCGATCAGCGTGACCCGCACACCGAGGACGGCGAACATGCATGTGTATTCAACGCCGATCACGCCGCCGCCGACCACGATCATGGAGCGAGGCAGCTCCGGCAGTTCCAGAACCTGGTCGCTGTTGATAATCGTCCGGCCGTTGATGGGGACCTTCGGCGAGCAGGCTGGCTTGGTTCCTACGGCGACGATGATGTTGTCGGCTTCGAGCGTCGCGTCGGTATGCGGTCCCTCAACGAGTACTTTATGCGGATCGACAAACTGCGCGATGCCATGCACAACATCTACGCCGTTGCGTGAGAGCTGCGCCTCGGTGACGTCTACTTCGGTCTTGATGACCGCCTGAACCCGGAAAGCCAGGTCCGCCATGGTGATCTTTTCTTTAACGCGGTAGTTGATTCCGTAAAGCGTACGATAGTTATAGCCCGAAAGGTGCAGCACGGCCTCCCGCATCGTTTTGGAGGGGATGGTCCCCGTGTTGATGCACACGCCTCCCACGACAGAGCGCGCCTCTACCACCGCCACGCGCTTGTTCATCTTGGCTGCGGCCACTGCGGCGCGCTGCCCGGCAGGTCCTGAGCCGACGACGACCAGGTCATACTTGACGGCGCTCATCCGTGTGTTTCTCCCAAAAATGGTCCCGGAACCCGGATCTTGACCACGGCGCTCCGAATGGCCGGCACGCGGGGTTATGACGACCCGGAAGGCGAACTGGACCATCTCTAACCGGAGGCTACCATAGCAGCCTGCAGTCTGATTGTGAATTGGAGGACAGGCTGCCGCAAAGACCCAAAATGGCGGCTATCGGGATAGAGTGTGTCACTTAGAGCGGTTCCACAGTTGATGTGCCCTTGCCGAAACCGCGGAAGGTGGCATTTTCTTGAGGAAAATGCCACTTTGCAGCAGTGGGTTCGGGATATAGCAACTGTGAAACCGCTGTAGTACACTGGGCCGGAAATCCGCCCCACTTGCCCGGAGAATCGCGAATCGCCGCTGCATCGGCCACAGACAGCGAAGCGGTAACACGCCGAACTTGGTCTAGTCCGCTGCCGTCGAGTGCGCAGCTAAAACGATACGATTTGCATCGCGCCGCCACCGGATGAGCAGCGTCATGGCGATTACGATCAGCGCCAGCGTCAAGCCGATCCAAAGTCCATAGATTCCGCGCCTCAGTTCAAAACAAAGGAAGAAACCCAGTGGCAGACCTAGCACCCAGTAGCCAACCAGGTTGGCCAGCATGGGAATCCGGGTTTCGCCCAGCCCCCGCAGCGCGCCGGTGGAGACAGTCTGGATGCCGTCGAAGACCTGGAATGCCGCCACGATGGCGAGCAGTCCAGAGCCCGCGGC
>JASHVE010000127.1 GCA_030039675.1 Acidobacteriaceae bacterium
GCGCTCGTCCTCCGGATGAATCGCAACGGCCACGTCGCCCAGCATCGTCTCGGGGCGCGTTGTTGCTACCGTGATGAACTCGTCCGAAGGGCTGCCGCCCGCAGGGCCGTGCACCGGGTAGCGAATCTCCCACAGATGCCCCTTGTGCTCGTCGTAGACCACTTCGAGATCGCTGATGGCGGTCTGGCAGCGCGGGCACCAGTTTACGATGTACGCGCCGCGATAGATCAGTCCCTGTTCGTAGAGGCGGACGAAGGCCTCGCGCACGGCAACCGAAAGCCGCTCGTCCATCGTGAAGTACTCGCGGCTCCAGTCCACGGAGGCGCCGAGGCGCTTCATCTGGTCGAGAATCGCGCCGCCGTAGTGGCGCTTCCACTCCCACACGCGCTCCACAAACTTCTCGCGGCCGAGTTGCTGGCGCGATCTGCCCTCGCTGGTGAGCTGGCGCTCCACCATCATCTGCGTGGCAATGCCGGCATGGTCGGTGCCGGGCAGCCACAGCGCGCGGCGGCCGCTCATGCGCCGCCAGCGGGTGAGGATGTCCATCTCCGTCTGGTTGAGCATGTGGCCCATGTGCAGACGGCCGGTGACGTTGGGCGGCGGCAGCAGGATGGTAAAGGCCTTACCCTGCTTTGGATCATTCGCCGTAGGCGTAGGCTGGGCGAAAAGGTTCTCGCGCACCCAGTACTCGGCCCAATGATCTTCAATGGCCGTCGGGTCGTAAGCTTTAGGCAGGTCGTGGGGCATGGGGATTGTGAGCGAGGCCCCAAGATCGCAAGCCGATGCCGGCCGCAGAAGCTGATTCTGATAAGGGGACCACTCTTCACTTTAGCAGATGCAGGTGGTGCGGATTCGATGCGGAAGCCGCCGCCTGATGCTCTAAATGCAAAGGCCACACCGTTTTGCGGTGCGGCCTTTGTGCAGTCAAGCTGACGAGCAGCCCAGAGCCTGTTATTAACTTTCGCGCGGGCGGCGCTGGGAGCCAATTTTTTCGAGTTCTAGGAGCGAGGAGTGACGCATACCGGGTGTCTGCTAGCGACGAGCGACAACGAAATCGGGAAAATTGGCCCCAGCCCGAAGGGTTGCGGCGCAAATCGGTCCATACTTCGTTGTCGGCCTCGACCTTGGAACCGCCAAAGCCTTCGGCCTTCGCCTCGTCTGGCCCGATTTTCGCTCGCAACGCTGCCCACGGGAAAGTTAATAACAGGCTCTAGAACGGATTGATCTTCGCCAACCCCTTCTTCTTTTTCTTCTTGCTCGAGGATTCGTCGCTTAAATCCGCCTTCGGCGCCTTCTTCTTCTTGTTGTTGGCGGCATTCACGGGTTGCGTCGTCGCAACCTCGCCGGGCTTGATGTCGTTCACCTGCGCGGGCGCTTCTGCAGGCTTCTCCGCGGCAGGGAGCGCCATGCTCACGGGGCCAACCGGCTTCACAATCGCGTTCGGGTCTGCCGCAGCCGGGCTGTTCGGCGCATTCACAACCTGAACGCCCACACCCGACCCGGCTCCCGGCGCGGAAAGCTGCAGCGGCGCGTCCGAAGGCCGGTCGCTGCGCGGCGGCTCATTCGCTCCTGTGGGCACCACGGCCTCAACAGGCGCCTGCGGCTTGCCGGCGTTCACCGCGGCATTGAAAAGAGCCACGTTTTCTTTGGTGATATCCGGGGCCAGCGTGCGGTGTGGATCGGTCAGAGTAGGTTCGCCCACATGCACGGCCTCCACCACGGTCGGGCCGCGCTTGATGATGTCGAGTGTTTTGTCGGTAAAGTGCAAAGGCTGCCGGCTGCGTTCTTCGGCATCGCTCTCGGCAATGGCCGCTTCGGTCGGCTCCGGCACAGGACGGTTCATCGCCACAAGGCGGTCGCGCGCATCCTCAACGTGCGGGGCCATCGGATAGCGGGTGATCACCTTGTCGTAGGCCGCAGCAGCCTTGTCAAGGTACACAGCGCGCAGCCGTTCGCGCACCGCGCCGGGCAATCCGGGCGCGATCTGAACATTATGTGCCTGGCCGGCGTAGGCATCTCCAATGGCAATCAGCACCTGGTCGCTCTTCGAGTAGAGCGGATAGGTATCGGCGACCGTATCCAGCCGGGCGACGGCAGCGTTGTAATTCTCGCGGCTCTCGTAATAGAAGCCGATCTGCGCCTCGCGTTCGGCCAGCACCTCCTGCACGTCGCGCAGCCGCTGCTTGGCGCGCGGAACCAGGCTGGAGTCGGGATAGAGGTTAATCATCTTCCGGTACTGTTCTTCGGCCTGCTGTGCGTTGGTAAAGTCACGGTCGGGCTTTTCCATCTGCTGATAGTAGATGTCGGCCACCTTCATCTGCGCTTCGGCGGCTTCCGGCGCATTCGGGAAGAAGGTCTGGAAGTCCTCGTACTCGGCTTCGGCCTGCGTCAGCGCCGCCGAGCCGCCTTCTTTGAACCACGTGTCGCCCACGGAGAGCTTGGCGCGCATCCGGTACTCTGACTCGGGATAGGTATTCAGCAACGTCTGCAGGTCGAGCCGGGCCACATCGTAGCGGCCCTTTTTAAGGGCGACCATGGCCTTGTCGTAAAGTTCCTTGTCCGGCTGCTTCGACTGCACGTTGGCCAGCGGATTGGCACTCAGATCGTAGGCCTTCTTCTGCTTTTTTTGCCGTGCTTCAGCCGAAACGCAGGTCAGGAAGAGAACAGAAAGGGTTGCCGCCGTGAGTCTATTGGAAAACCGGTTCATACCACCTCGTCGCAGGAGCGGCCCCGGGGAAGTTGCCGCCCGCCGATTCCTTGCTTGTTTCACTGAATCTTACGCCGTTTGGCCGGCTTCTGGCTCGCTTTCCGGTTGAAATTCCCAGCCGGTTTTTCACCCGCCGCCGTCCTCGCAGCCTCGAGCAGCGATCGCGCATCCCTTTCGGGTTTGCCCGCGCCGAAAACCGCATTGCCCGCTACCAGCAGCTCGGCTCCAGCTTGGACGACTTGGGCCACGGTGTCGTGAGCCACACCGCCGTCCACTTCGATTCTAAATCCCAGCCCCAGCTCCTGGCGGA
>JASHVE010000128.1 GCA_030039675.1 Acidobacteriaceae bacterium
AGTTCTCGACGTGCCGAAGAAAAAGTTCGAGCACATCTTTGACGGCGTAAAGGCCGCCAAGAAGGTCAAGTTCGACTACGAGCTCACCGCCGACGCTCTCAAGCAGATCATCGCCGAGTACAAGAAGCTGGTAAAGAAAGAGACCGGCAAAGATTTCCCGCAAGATCCGCTCGATCAGCTCACCGAAGCTCGCAACGCCGTCTTCCGCAGCTGGCAGAACGATCGCGCCAAGACCTACCGCCGCATCAACCGCATCGACGACTGGCTCGGTACTGCAGTGAACGTGCAGGCCATGGTCTTCGGCAACCTGGGCGAGAACTCAGGAACCGGCGTCGGCTTCACGCGCAATCCTGCCACCGGCGAGCACGCATTCTTCGGTGAATATCTGATGAACGCGCAGGGCGAAGACGTGGTCTCCGGTGTCCGCACACCCAACCCCATCAGCCACCTCGAAGAGCAGATGCCCGAGTGCTTCGCGCAGCTGAAGGACATCACTAGGCGCATGGAAAAGCACTACCGCGACATGCAGGACTTCGAGTTCACCATCCAGGATGGCAAGCTCTACATGCTGCAGACGCGCAACGGCAAGCGCACCGGTCTTGCCGCGGTACGCGTGGCCATCGACATGGTGAAGGAAGGCCTGATCACCAAGGATGAAGCCATCTTCCGCGTCGAGCCGAATCAGCTCTACGACTTCCTGGTTCCGCGTCTCGTGGAAAAAGGCGAGAAGATCGAAGTGCTCGCCACCGGCCTGCCTGCATCGCCGGGCGCGGCCGTGGGCCAGATCGTCTTCACTGCAGAAGATGCGGTCAAGCACCACAACAACGGCTCCTACAAGTCCATCGTCCTGGTTCGCGGCGAGACCACGCCGGAAGATATCGCCGGTATGGAAGTCGCCGACGGCATCCTGACCTCGCGCGGCGGCATGACCTCGCACGCTGCGGTCGTCACGCGCGGTATGGGCAAGTGCTGTGTGGCCGGTGCAGGCGACTGCGTGGTCGACGAAGCCAAAAAAGAGCTGCGTGTGAAGGGCCACGTCTATAAGCAGGGCGATTTCATCTCGCTCGACGGCACCACGGGCCGCGTGATCGCCGGTAAGCTCAAGACGCTCGACGCACAGCCCGACGATCCTGATCTGGTGAAGTTCATGAGCTGGGCCGATCCGCTGCGCCGCCTCAACATCCGCGCCAACGCCGATATTCCGCGTGACGCCAAGCAGGCCCGCCAGTTCGGCGCAGAAGGCATCGGCCTCTGCCGCACCGAGCACATGTTCTTTGCCGAAGACCGCATCGAGCACATGCGCGCCATGATCCTTGCCGATAACGAGAAGGATCGGCGCGCGGCTCTCAAGAAGCTGTTGCCCATGCAGCGCGCTGACTTCGCCGGCCTCTTCAAGGCCATGGAGTCGCTGCCGGTGACGATCCGCCTGCTCGATCCGCCGCTGCACGAGTTCCTGCCCAAGCGGGAAGATCTGCTGGTGCAGATTGCGCGCCTCGAAGAGACGAAGCCCAAGTCGCCGAAGCTCAAAGAGCTGCGCACGCTGCTGGCTCGCGTCGAAGAGCTGCACGAGATGAACCCCATGCTGGGTCTGCGCGGATGCCGCCTCGGCATCACCTTCCCCGAAATCACGGAGATGCAGGCGCAGGCGATCCTCGAAGCAGCCGTACAGGTCAGGAGCAAGGGCGGCGATCCGCACGTCGAGATCATGATCCCGCTCATCGGCTCCATCGAGGAGATGCGCAACCAGACGGCCATCGTTCGCCGCGTTGCCGAGGAAGTTTTCAAGGCGAAGGGTGCCAAAGTCGATTACATGGTAGGAACCATGATTGAGCTGCCGCGCGCGGCCCTCACCGCCGACCAGATTGCTGAGGAGGCTGAGTTCTTCAGTTTCGGCACCAACGACCTCACGCAGACCACATTCGGCATCTCGCGCGACGACATCAACAACTTCCTGCCCGCGTACCTGAAGCAGGGCATCTTCAAGTTCGATCCCTTCGCCACGCTCGATCAGGTGGGCGTCGGTCAGCTTGTGAAGGGCGCCGTGGAGAAGGGACGCGCGACACGGCCCAAGATCAAGCTGGGTATCTGCGGTGAGCATGGCGGCGATCCTGAGTCCGTCAAGTTCTGCCACCGGATCGGCCTCAGCTACGTCTCCTGCTCGCCCTTCCGTCTGCTCACGGCGCGTCTCGCTGCTGCGCAGGCTGCGCTCGAAGAGAAGCAGGGTGAAGTCCACCACGGCTCGAAGTAATCGCTGACCAAAACACGAATCCGGGTGCCCCACATTAGCAGCGGGTGCCCCACCTTCGCCGATGCGCGCTCTTTGCGCATCGGTTAAGGTGGGGTATTTTTATCTATAAGCCTTTTACGGTGTTTTACACGCCATGCTGCGCGAAAAAGTGAGAACAGAGAAAGACTATAAAAAGCTATAAGAACCTGCGATATCAACATCGCACCTTACAGCGGTTCCACAGTTGCTATATCCCGAAGCCACAGTTGCAAAGTGGCATTTTCCTCAAGAAAATGCCACTTTCTCCAGTTCTAGCGAGGGCACATAAACTAGGCGCGATAAAGCTGCGCCGAAGGTGGGGCGCCCATCTCCAGCCTTCCGTCCTACTTCGAATCTCCGGTCGGCGCGTAGTAGCCTTCGCGCGTCACCACGGTCAGATCGGCATTCTTCGCTTTCAGCGCGATCTTGTGATAGTTGCCGTCGTTGTCCACCTGGTCGGGCGTGTAAGTCAACAGGTACTGGCCGCGCAGTTCCT
>JASHVE010000129.1 GCA_030039675.1 Acidobacteriaceae bacterium
AACGGCTGAATGAACTCGAACAGGCGGGCCTGTTTGGCAAAGGCGAGATCTGGGAGCACGGCCGCTACCCCGCTGAGTACGAAACCCTCGCCTGGGGCAATGGCTACTTCCCGTTTCTCTTCGGCGCGCGGCCCGACCCCAGCTACGATCCCGCCACCGGCAATGCTCCAACCAACTGGGAGCTCTACCGCGAGATGTGGGGCTCTGACGGCGAGTTCATCATCGACGGCAATCTCAAATCCGTGGAGTGGGTCGACCGTTTGCCCACCATCCACGTTCCCACGCTCATCCTCGCCGGCGACCACGATGAGTGCGACCCCAGCTTGAGCAAAGAAATGCACGAGAAGATCGCCGGCTCCAGGCTGGTCATCTTCCCCAACGCCGGCCACATGAACTTCATCGACCAGCCTGACCTCTGGCAACAAGCCGTGAATGGATTTCTGAATGAGTAATGCGGTCCGCCAGACGCAAAACGGCCCGAAGTCCTCACGAACTCCGGGCCGCTTTCTTTCCGCCAGTCGTACCACCAGCTTCCGTGCCCCATCCTGTCGACTTTTTTCTGTCGACAGGGTGGGGAAACCACAAATCCAAATGAAATTTACGCTGCCTTCACCGCCAGCGCCGCCTTGGCCTGCTCCACCAGTTTGGTAAAGCCCGCCGCATCCTTCACCGCAATCTCAGCCAGAATCTTGCGGTCCAGCTCGATGCCCGCCTTCTTCAGGCCGTTGATGAACTGTGAGTAGCTGGTCCCGTTCAGCTTGGCCGCGGCGGCAATGCGCACAATCCACAGCGAGCGAAACTGGCGCTTCTTCTCGCGCCGGCCCTTGTAGGCAAACTTCAGGCCGCGTTCTACGGCCTCCTGCGCTGCCTGGTAGAGCTTTGATTTCGTCAGGAAATAACCGCTTGCGCGGTCAAGAATCTTTTTGCGGCGGTCGTTCCGCTTGGTGCTCCGTTTTACCCGGGGCATGTTGGTTTCTCCTTTTTGCGTTCTTCGTTACGCGGCTGGAGGCAGGAGGCGGAATCAATCCGCTCAGAACCTCTTCACTCGCTCATTTCAAGCCTGACTCACGCCGGCACTGACGCATTACGCAACCGGCGGGGGTGCTGCGCACGGCAGACCCTCGGACAAAGTCCGTCTAGGCGTAGGGAATCATGCGCGCGACCTTCGCGTAGTCGCCGTCAGAAACCAGCAGAATCTTTCCCAGCTTCCGCTTGGTCTTGGGCGGCTTCGACGTAAGGATGTGCCGCGTCTTCGTCTGGCCCCGCTTGATCTTGCCGGTCCCAGTCTTGCTGAAGCGCTTGGCCGCGCCCGAATGAGTTTTCAACTTGGGCATATTTTTCTCGTTTTTTGACGATGGATGTTGCCCGTTAAACAGGGATCTCCCCGCTCATCAGGCGCTCCCATCAGTATACCGCAACCTCAATTTCCGGCAAAATTGCGATTTTCGTGCACTTTAGAGTTCGTTAGGTCTAGACTCGTGTGACAAAGGAACTCGGGAGGTGGGTCATGCAGAGAACGATCGAGAGAATTGGTTTGTGGATACTCATCGGGGCGACCGTAACCTGCTTCTGGGTTCTGTTTGCAATGCTGGCGCATCCTCGGCCCAATTTTGGACATTGGACAGTCGTCGCAATCACGATGCCCGCTTCACTGTTCTGGCAGCACACGCCGGTCACCTACTACTCGGTCATGCTCCTCAACGCGGCTATCTATGGCCTGATCGGCCTTGCAATGGAACCCCTATTCCGGCTCCGTCGCAGTCGAACCCCTAACTCGATATTGTGACCCGATAACATGACGCGATAACTCCTTCGACGCGCCTGCATTTGTGCCCTTCGGTGAACAGGCACAGTCCTCTCCACATCGAGAGACGCCCTCCTTGACACACCGGCTATCGTGGTCTGACCATGTTGCTGCCCATGCAAAGGGATGCCGGGCGCGTGCTCATGCCGTGCACTGCCTCCTGGCGTGTTCGGGTAATGAACCGGAACCAGGGAGGGTGCCGTCATGTCCGCATTCAAAAACAATCGTAGAGATTTCCTGAAGGCCGGCTCTGCCGCTGTGGCCGCCGCCACGGTTCCATGGAATGCCAGAAGCTATGCGCAGATCATGGGCGCCAACGACCGCGTCCGTGTCGGCATCGTCGGCTGCGGCGACCGCATGAAGGGCGGCGACCTGCCGGCCTTTCAGGCCAACGCCAAAGAACAGAACTTTCAAATCGTCGCTGTCTCTGACATCTGGAACCGTCGCCGCGCCGAGGGAGCAGCGTACATCGAGAAGCTCTGTGGCAACCCCGTCGACCAGGTGCGCAACAACGACGAACTCTACGCCCGCAAGGATGTCGATGCCGTCATCATCGCCACGGCAGACTTCCAGCACGCCTATCACGGAACCGAGGCTGTAGAAGCCGGCCGCGACGCCTATGTTGAGAAACCCATCGCCCACACCATGGCCGACGCCCGCATGATCCGCGAAGCCGTACACAAATCCGGCAAGATCGTGCAGGTCGGCACGCAGCGCCGGTCGACGCCCGCTTATATCAAGGCCGCCGAGTACATCAAGTCCGGCCAGTTCGGCGACATCGTCATGGTCGAGATGACCTGGAACGTCAACCAGCCCGGTCGCTGGCGCCGTCCCGATGTGGTGCCGCTGCTTAAGGAAGAAGACACCGATTGGAAGCGCTATCTGCTCAACCGCGCCATGGTGCCCTTCGACGCCCGCCACTATCTTGAGTTCCGTCTCTTCTGGCCATACTCGTCCGGCATCCCCGATCAGTGGTTAGTCCACCAGATCGACACCGTGCACTGGTTCACCGGGCTGCCGCACCCACGCTCCTGTGTCGCCAATGGCGGCATTTATCTGTGGAAGGACGGCCGCAAGAATTGGGACACGATGACCGCCGTCTTCGATTACGGTCCGCTCGACGACCCGACCAAAGGCTTCCAGGTGCAGTACACCTCGCGTTTCACCAACTCCGCCGGCGGCGTCAAGGAGCTTTACTACTCCAACGGCGGCATGCTCGACATGGCCAAGCAGACCGTCACTTCCACTGGCGGTCTCAGTGCGAAATCCGCGGCCGAGATGAAGATGCAAGCCAACCTGCTGCCCAGTTTTTCGCTGCTCGAAAAGAGCGAAGCCGTCTCCACCGACGCCGACACGCACGGCGACCCTGAGACCGCAGCCAACATGCGCAACTGGATGGAGTGCGTCCGCTCCCGCAAAACGCCCAACGCCTCCATCGAT
Source organism: Acidobacteriaceae bacterium (assembly GCA_030039675.1). Classification (GTDB taxonomy): domain Bacteria; phylum Acidobacteriota; class Terriglobia; order Terriglobales; family Acidobacteriaceae; genus Telmatobacter. Next base: position 3,245 of record JASHVE010000129.1, read on the forward strand.
GCCGGCTACAGCCATTCCAT
>JASHVE010000130.1 GCA_030039675.1 Acidobacteriaceae bacterium
GCGCCAGTCAGTTTCTTTTGCAGTGGGAGTGGTTTCGCATCTACTTTGAGTCGGGCATGGTGAAGCTGCTGAGCGGCGACACGGAGTGGCGCAACTTTACTGCGATGGACGACTACTACCAGAACGGTCCGCTGCCCACCTGGGTCGGCTGGTACGTCCAGCATCTGCCGCACTGGTTTCACGCAGCCACAGTTGCCGGAACGCTGGCACTCGAACTGGGCCTGGTCTTCATGCTGTTCTTTCCGCGCCGGGTCCGGCTGATCTGCTTCTGCATCGTCACGCCCTGGGAGCTTGGGGTGATCTTCACCGCCAATTACACGTTTCTCAATTACCTGGTGCTCTCGCTGGGACTTCTTCTGCTCGACGACAAGTTTTTGCTCAGATTCGCTCCGAAACGCTTCGCGCCAAGCGAGCCCGAGCGACTCGCGGATGCCGAAGCGGAGGAAGAGCCGTCGCTCTCCATTCTGGCCGTACGAGAAGCGAGCGACGCGACGGAAGCAGAGGCGGGTCTGACTGCTTCCCCGCATCGAACGTGGAGCGACAGGATTACTCAACACTGGAGCGCTTTACGGCTGGCAGTCGCGGCAGTGATGCTCTCCTGGATCGCTTATGACACGACCGCGGAGATGATGGGCCTTCCTTTCGGTCACATCCCTTTGCCTGTTGCACCGATTACTGCGCTTGAGCCTTTTCGCATTGCCAATCAATACGGGCTCTTTGCCGTGATGACACGCGGCCGGTACGAGATTGAGTTCCAGGGGTCGAACGACGGCAATAACTGGATCGCGTATCCGTTCCGCAATAAGCCTCAGGCGCTGAATGAGCCCCCCGGCATCTATGCGCCGTATCAGCCGCGCTTTGACTGGAATCTGTGGTTTGCGTCGCTGGGTGACTGGCAACAGAACGAGATCGTGCCGCTGACGGAGGAGCGGCTACTCGTGAGCAGCCCAGCAGTTCTCTCGCTATTCCGGAACGATCCGTTTAAAGAAATGCCGCCACGTTACGTCCGCGCTGTGCTGTGGCAGTATTGGTTCACGTCTGCGGAGGAAAAGCGCCGCACAGGCAACTGGTGGCGGCGCGAGTTTCTTGGCCTCTACGCGCCGGAGATGACCATGACCCAGAATGGCGACTTCGCGGTGCTGCAATGGCCGGGCGAACTGCCACAGCACGACTGAGAGGCTTGCAGAATGGAGATTTCACGACGATGAGCCGCGCCTGCGTAATCGGATCGGGCCCTAACGGGCTTGCGGCGGCCATTGTGCTGGCGCATGCGGGGCTTCAGGTGGAAGTCTTCGAAGCCGAAGCTGAGCCGGGAGGCGCCACGCGCACACTGCCGCTGACACTGCCGGGTTTTCTGCACGATTTCGGTTCAGCGGTGCATCCTTTGGCGGTTGGATCGCCGTTCTTTTCGACGCTGCCGCTAGGCGACTACGGCCTCGAATGGATTCACGGTGATGCGCCGCTGGCGCACCCGTTGGACGATGGCACAGCCGTGGTGCTGGAACGCAACCTGGACGACGCGGGGCAGGCTCTGGGCGCGGATGGCAGGGCGTGGCGGAGCTTGATGCGATCCGGGATCGATCACTGGAAGGAATTTGCGGAGGATGCATTTGCGCCTCCACTTGTTCTGCCGCGGCATCCGTTGCGCATGGCGCGATTTGGCCTTGCGGCTTTTCAGCCGGCGCAGATGCTGGCGAAGACTCGCTTCACCACTCTGCGCGCACGGGCGCTATTTGCAGGCCTCGCAGGCCACTCGTTTCTCAGTTTCGATCAGCCGTTGAGCTCGGCGATTGCACTGGTGCTGGGTGTAGCTGCACATGCGGTCGGCTGGCCGATTCCGCGCGGCGGTGCGAGCGCGATTCCGCACGCACTGGTGAGCTATCTCGAAACACTGGGCGGCACGGTACACACATCGCGACGCATCGATGCGCAGGCCTTGCGCGAGCTGAGCTGTCCACTTACGCTCTGCGACATTACTCCGAAGCAGTTGATTGCGATTGCCGGTGAACAGCTCACACGCGGATACCGGCTCTTGCTGGAGGAATTCAGGCACGGGCTGGGTGCATTCAAAGTGGATTATGCGCTATCCGATCCGGTGCCATGGCGCGCGCCGGAATGCCGCCGCGCCATCACTGTGCATCTCGGCGGCACGTTTGAAGAGATCGCCGCGTCGGAGCACGCAGTAGCACAGGGCCGTGCGGCGGAGCGGCCTTTTGTACTGGTCGCGCAACCCACGCTGTTTGATCCTGCGCGCGCGCCGAAGGGCAAGCACGTGCTATGGGCCTATTGCCACGTTCCCAACGGGTCAACCGAGGATATGACGGAGCGGATCGAAGCGCAGATCGAGCGTTTCGCTCCGGGGTTTCGCGACTGCGTGCTCGCGCGCCACGTTTCATCGCCGGCGGTACTCGCATCAATGGATGCAAACCTTGTAGGTGGCGACGTCGGTGGCGGAGCAATCAACGTGAAGCAGTTATTCTTCCGTCCCACGCTGCGGCACTACTCTACCGGCACGCCGAATCTGTATCTGTGTTCGGCGTCTACGCCGCCCGGCGGCGGAGTGCACGGCATGTGCGGTTATCACGCTGCCAAGCTCGCACTGCGCCGGATGAAATAATGTAAGCAGGCGCATGTGTTCGCGCAGTGAATGTGCGTGCGCCGCGCGCGAAGGGACGGTGCGATGACCGGCATTGATCGGGAGGAGTTACGGCAGCAGTTTGCAAGCGACAATTATGCGGGTATTTGTCCCGAAGCGTGGCAGGCCGCAGAGGCTGCCAACCGCGGCCATTCGACGGCGTATGGCGACGATCCGTGGACGGGACGCGCAGCCGACGCCTTCCGCACGCTGTTCGAGACTGATTGCGAGGTCTACTTTGTCTTCAATGGAACTGCGGCGAACTCGCTGGCGCTGGCTTCGCTCTGCCAGTCCTATCACGGCGTGATTTGCTGCGACCAGTCGCACGTGGAGACCGACGAGTGCGGCGCGCCGGAGTTTTTCTCGAACGGCTCCAAGCTTCTGGTAGCTTCAAGCGCGAATGGCAAGCTGACACCCGACGCCGTTCGTGAACTGGCAACCAAACGCCAGGATATTCACTACCCTAAACCGCGTGCCGTGACCATCACGCAGTCAACCGAGACGGGCCGCGTGTATTCACTCGATGAGCTTCGCGCAATTTCTGCTGTGTGCAAGACGCACGGGTTGTGGTTGCATATGGATGGCGCGCGTTTTGCGAATGCCTGCGCGAGCCTGGGCTGCCCGCCAGCGGAGCTGACGTGGAAGAGCGGCGTGGATGTGTTGTGCTTCGGCGGCACGAAGAACGGTATGGCTGTGGGCGAAGCAGTGCTGTTCTTTGACCGGACACTGGCTGCGGATTTCGATTACCGGTGTAAGCAGGCCGGTCAGCTTGCCTCGAAGATGCGTTTTCTTTCTGCGCCATGGGTGGGCATGCTGGAGAGCGGTGCGTGGCTGCGTAATGCCCGCCATGCCAACGAGTGTGCGCGCCGGTTTGCAGCGCAAATTGCGGAGATTCCGGGCGTCCGCCTTGCCCAGCCCGTTGAAGCCAACGCGGTCTTCGTCTCCGCGTCGGAGGAAATCCTCCAGCAGCTGCGCCGCCGCGGCTGGAGGTTCTACACCTTCATTGGCGGTGCGGCTCGCTTCATGTTCGCTTGGGATACGGATCCTCTGCGTCTCGATGCTTTCTGTCGCGACCTGAAGGAATGCGCGCTCCAAGTACAATAAAGTTCGATGACTCATATCCCTCATAGCTTCCGCTTCAATCCTCAAAAGGAGTGACGGGATAACTCGCGTAAGGTAGAGTTAGATGAGGAGTTATCGCCGTTTCTTCTCTCGCGGTCCGTTAATTTATAAAGATCGTAGTATGTTTTCCACAAACTATGGCTGATCGGTAGTGTCCTTTCGTGATGGTTATAGTGAGTAATTTGTTTGCAGAGAAAGCCTAGTTGCGGTTATGGTATTTCGAGGCGCGAGTGGATGCCTCATCGCGCACTGACTTATCTCCACTTTGACTTGACCTTTTTGCCGATGCCATGGGAGGGACTATGGGCATAGCGCAGATTTTAGTTTCCATCGATCGCGAACTCTCGCAACTCAAAGAAGCGCGCGAACTGTTAGCGGCCGAGTCGTCGCACCGGTCTGGAAATTCTACGGGTAAATCGAAAAAAGCAGCAGCAAAATCCACGGCGAAGGCAGCAAAACGGAAAAAGAGGGTTCTCACTCCCGAAGGGCGCAAGCGCATTGCGGAAGCACAGAAGCAGCGCTGGGAGGCCCAGAGAAAAGCTGCCGCCGCCGGACAGAAGTAACCGCATCGCGCCGGAACCATCCGCGGCCGTACGCGTGGCGGGCATTCGCGGGATAACACCGTGTGGGCTTATCGCTGCGGAGAGACCCATTGGCCCGAACTGGCCGAATGGAAGATCGCTTCAATGACTGCCATGTTGCCGATTGAATCTTCAAGGCTGACGGGAACCTCGATATCTTCGTAGACCGCCTTCGCGAAGGCGTCGCCCTGCATGGTGTATTGATCGGCAACGGGAAAGGTTTCTGTGGTGATGCCGCTGCCGGAGAGGTCGCCGGTTGCGTCGATGAAAAGACGGGTGGGCCGGTCAGGCGGCGCATTGAAGGGGATTTCCAACTCGATGCGTCCGCGCGTGCCGAGGAAGTGAACCCGCTGATAGGGAATCAACTGCGTGCTGCAGGTGAAGATCGCGTGGCCCGAGGGAAATTCAAGAAGGGCCGAGGCAAGCCGGTCTGTACTCATCTGCGGATCGCGGTCGAGCGTGGCCACCACGCGGGTGGGCTCGTGGCGGAATGCATAGCGCGAAGCATGAATGCAATAGCAGCCGATGTCGTAGACACCGCCGCCCCCGGTTTCAACACGATTGCGAATGTTCGCCGGATTGGTGTTGAAGTAGCTGAAAAATCCAGTAACGGAGCGCAGCTCGCCCACGCGGCCTTCATTGAGCAGCTCGCGCAGGCGCAGCCACTGATGGAAGCTGCGGATCATGAACGCCTCGCAAATCTTCACGCCAGTGCGGGCGCGCACGTCGAGCAGAGTCTTCGCTTCGGCGACTGTCATGCTCAGCGGCTTCTCGCAGAGCACGTGCTTGCCGGCCTCGGCGGCCTCGGCTGTCCACGGTATATGCAGCTGATTGGGCAGCGGATTGTAGATCGCGTCGATATCGGGATCGGCGAGCAACTCTTCATAGGAGCCGTAGGCTCTAGGAATGCCGAGCGTGCTGGCTGCTTCTTTGGCTTTGGTCAAATCGCGCGAGGCAATGGCGGCAACCGTAGTGAGCGCGCCACGTTGCATTGCGGGAATAACCTTTTTGACGCCGATATTAGCGGTGCTGAGCACTCCAAAGCGTAGCTTCTTGGACATGCACGCATCATACAGCGGACCGGCTTCAAGTAGTCCACGCATCAGGACAGGTGGACATGTTGTTTGGCGTCACTTCTGCACGTTACGTCCGAGGCAGGTAAACTGAATGCAGGATTCATCCCGCCTGGACCTTCATCGTGCATTCGCTCCTTACCAATCTGAACCCCGAACAGCGCGCCGCCGTCGAAACGACAGAGGGGCCGTTGCTTATCCTCGCGGGTGCAGGGTCGGGCAAGACACGGGTCATCACCAACCGCATCGCGTGGCTGATTCTCGAAAAGGGTGTCTCACCCGATGCGATCCTTGCGGTTACGTTCACCAATAAGGCAGCGGCGGAGATGGGCGAGCGTGTTGAGCGGCTGCTGGGCCATACATCGCTAGCCAAGCCGCTAATCGCCACCTTTCACTCGCTCTGTGTGCGCATTCTGCGGCGGGATATCGAAGCGCTGCGCATCGGCGATCAGGGCCTCACGCGCAGCTTTGCGATCTTCGACGAGAATGATCAGCAGGGCATCGTGAAGCAAATCATGCGGCGGATGGGGCTGGACACTAAACAGCTTACGCCGCGCACGGTGCTGGGCCGCATCTCGTGGGCCAAGAACCACATGGTGGATCCGCAGGAGTACTACCTGAGTTCGAAGGACCCGAACAGCGAGCGGATCGCGCATATCTTCCAGGGATACCAGGCCGAGCTGCGGAAGAACAACGCGCTCGACTTTGATGATCTGCTGCTGGAGGCTGTCCGATTGCTCAAGTCGTCAGGCGAGGTGCGCGGGCGCTACCAGCGGCGTTACCGCTATCTGCTGGTCGATGAGTATCAGGACACGAACCGGCCGCAGTACGAATTGATGAAACTGCTGGCCAGCGAGCACAAGAATGTTTGCGCCGTGGGTGACGAAGACCAGAGCGTTTATTCCTGGCGCGGGGCCGATATCCGCAACATTCTTGAGTTCGAGCAGGATTTTCCTAACGCGTGCATCATCCGGCTGGAGCAGAATTACCGCTCGACGCAAACGATTCTGGAAGCGGCCGGCGCCGTGGTCGCCAACAACCTGCGTCGCAAAGGCAAGAAACTGTGGACTGACCGGCAAGGCGGTTCGCTGATCGGCTACTACGAAGCACCGGATGGCGAGAACGAGGCGCTGTTTATTGCCGACAGGATTCGCGCGTTTTTGCGCGAGCAACAAAGCTCGTCGGAAACGCAGGATCCTGGCGCAGCAGGACATTGCGCGGTGCTTTACCGCACCAACTCGCAGTCGCGCCTGGTGGAAGAAGCGCTGCGCCGTTACAACATCAGCTACACGATGGTGGGTGGATTCAGCTTCTATGAGCGCGCGGAGATCAAAGATCTGCTAGCCTATCTGCGCTTGGTGCGCAATCCGCACGATTCGATGGCCCTGCAGCGGATCATCAACACGCCGCCGCGCGGCATCGGCAAAACGACGCTTGAGACCCTCGAGAGGCTGGCGCTGGAAACGGGCAAATCGACGTGGGACGCAATCGGTGCAGCGATTCGCGAGAAGCTGATTCCCACGCGCGCGTTGATGGCGCTGGACTCGTTCCGCCAGCTTATCCTCGATGCCGAGGCGATGATGGACCCGGACTTCGCTGGCAAGCTTGCTGCGGATGTGGCCGAGGCGGATTCGGAAGAAGGGGATACGGGTTTTTCCTTTGGCGCGGAAGAGCCCACGGCGGAGGGGAAACAGCAGACGACGGAGGCGCTGGAGGCTGCCACGGAGTTTAAATTCGGCGGAAATGAAGATCAGCTTGCGCTGCTCGATCCCTCACACTTTTCGCCGTTCGCCGCCGTGCCGACACAGCCGTTTCTGAAGATGCCGAAGCAGACGCATCCTGAGCCCGATTTCGAGTCCGATCCGGGGGAAGCCGCCAAAGAAGCACTTGCAGGGGAAGTGGCCTTCCGCTCGCCTGGCGATGCGGCCACGCTGCCGGAGCTGATCCGTTTCATCATCGACCGCAGTGGCTACATCAAGGCTCTCGAAGCCGAAGGGTCGCCCGAGGCGTTCAGCCGCATTGAGAACCTGAAGGAACTGGCCAATGCCGCCCACGACGCGGAGGTGCGCGGCGAGACGCTGGCCGACTTCCTCGACCATGCGGCGCTGGCGTCCGACACGGACCAGATTGATCCAAATGCCCGCGTCACGCTGATGACGCTGCATGCCGCCAAGGGTCTGGAATTTCCGTTGGTCTTTCTTGCCGGTCTGGAGGAGGGGCTGTTTCCGCACTCGCGAACGCTCAACAATCCCGAAGAGCTTGAAGAGGAGCGCCGCCTCTGTTACGTGGGCATGACGCGCGCGATGAACACACTGGTGCTTACGCGTGCTCACTACCGGCGCCGCTATGGAAACGACGCGCCGGAGATGAGCGTGCCTTCGCGGTTTCTCGAAGAGGTGCCGCCGCACCTGATCGAGAACCTTGGTGGCCGCAGCCCGGCATGGTCGACGCCGGCTTACGGATCGGGCTACGGTGCCGGCCGCCGTTCTTCCGATGATTCTGAAGGCAGGCACTATAACTACGAAGACGAGAGCCAGGAGACGTACTCGCCGGCCGTTGCCCGTGCAGCCAACGGGGGGCGCGGTTCGTCAAAACCTTTCACTGCGTCGTGGATGACCGGCGCCAAGACGAGCTCGTCGAGCAGCGGGTCTGCTGCAACCGGCATGAGCGCCGGCGCGCCGACGGGCTCGATTGACAACATCGCGCGTTTCTTTGGGGGCAAATCCGGCAGCGGCAAGCCGGGCGCGTTGGCGCGTCCGGCCATGGATATTCCCGAGCCCACCGGTGCGTCTGGCCTGAAGAAGGGCGAGCGCGTGCGCCACGCGAAGTATGGCGAGGGCACGATTCTGATGCGCGAGGGTGAAGGCGAAGACGCGAAGCTGACCGTAATGTTTCAGCGCCACGGCATGAAGAAACTGATGGAGAAGTTCGCCAATCTCAAAAAGATTTGAGATTAGTGGGTCGAGCTTTCCCGCCAAGCACGCTGAGTGATGCCGCAACGATCTTCTACGGCCAATCCCTGTTATCCTAAATAGCGATATCCGCAATAGCGGGCAACGAAGAAGCGACTCGATGGAAAGAGGTTACACGTGGCGGACACCACCAAGATTGAAGACAAAGCGGAACGCAAAAAGCTGAAGCGTGCGGCGCGCAAGAAAGCGGCTCCCAAGGCCAAGCGCACCACTCCGCGTGGTTCGAACAAGAAGAAAGTGAAGAAGATGGCCCGCGGCCAGTCGAAACGGTAAGCGACAGGATTCCGGATGCGCTCTGCGAGCTGCGTCCGGAATCCGCTCCTCCTCCAGCGCGCAAAGCTGTATGCTGTGACCAAACCCGCCTCGCGGTGAGTGGAGGAGAATCCCCTGCCTAAGCAACTGCTTGCCTGCAAGTCGATCGACAAGCTCATCCGGGAGTCAGAAGAACCCGAGCGTGCTCTGAAAAAGACGCTTGGGCCGTGGTCGCTCACTGCACTGGGCATCGGTGCGGTGATTGGCTCCGGCATCTTCACGGTGATCGGCACAGCGATCTCAGGCGAGCAGTTCGATACCTCCAGCATTCTCAACACACCACTGGCGGATTTCGTCATTCACCATACGGCGATGGCCGGCCGGCCCGGCGCCGGACCGGCGATCGCGCTTTCGCTGGTGCTGGTGGCGGTTGTCTGCGCGCTGACCGGCCTCTGTTACGCCGAGCTGGCTTCGATGATTCCCATTGCGGGGTCGGCCTATACCTATACCTACGCGACGCTCGGTGAGCTAATCGCCTGGATCATCGGCTGGGACCTGATCCTCGAATACGCCGGATCGAATATGACGGTTAGCGTGGGCTTTGCCGCGCACGTTGTCGATCTGCTCGACTGGTTCGGTCTCCATCCCGCGGCGACGTGGATCTCGCCCGCGTACCTGCCGGACGGTCTGCAGGATTTGGCCGGCAACTGGATCTATCATCCCGGCTGGCACTTCGGCTTCAACATCCCGGCCTTCCTGATCGTTCTTATCCTCACTGTCATTCTCGTCCGCGGCATTCGCGAGTCGGCATCTACAAACAATGCGATGGTGGGCCTGAAACTGGTAGCCATCCTTATCTTTGTCTTCGCCGCGCTTGGATTCATTCATCCCGGCAACTGGCATCCGTTCATGCCCAACGGCTGGTCGGGCGTTCTTACCGGCGGATCGATCATTTTTTTCACCTACATTGGTTTCGATTCAGTCTCGACGGCGGCCGAAGAGTGCCGCGATCCGCAGCGCGATTTGCCTTTCGGCATTATCGCCACGCTGGTGGTCTGCACGGTCCTGTACGTGGCGGTCGCCGTTTGCCTCACGGGGCTTGTGCCGTGGCAATCGATGGTGGGAGACGCGGCGCCGGTGGTGAATACGCTCAAGAAGCTCTCCGGTGTGCCAGGCGGCCATTCTCTTCACTGGATCCGGCTGGTGGTGCTGTTCGGTGCGATGATGGGCATGATCTCGTCGATTCTGGTCTATCAGCTCGGCCAGTCGCGGGTGTGGTTTTCCATGTCGCGGGATGGATTGTTGCCGCGCATCTTCAGCTCTGTGCATCCGCTGTTCCGCACGCCGGCTTTTTCCACCTGGGTAGCTGGATTCGTGGTCGCCATTCCTTCGGGCCTGTTCGATATTGGAACCCTGGCTGATCTCTCCAACATTGGCACTCTCTTCGCGTTTGTGCTGGTCTCTATTGGAGTCATCGTGCTGCGGTACCGCGAGCCGGCGCGCCGGCGCGCGTTCGTGGTTCCGGGTGGCCCGGTGATTCCGTTGCTCAGCGTGATTTTCTGCTTCCTGCTCATGGCCGGACTGCCGATCATCACCTGGTACCGGTTCATCATCTGGCTTGCGATTGGCCTGGTGATCTACTTCTTCTATAGCCGCCATCGCTCCGAGTTCGCCAAAACCCCGGTACACTCAAAAGATGTTGGAGATCGAAAGGTTCATTCGCCAACTGCCTAAGGCCGAGCTGCATCTGCACCTCGAAGGAACGATCCTACCTTCGACGCTGGTGGAACTAAGCGAACGGCACGATGCGCAGCCTCTCACACTCGCCGAAGCCGAGGTACTCTACCAATTCACTGATTTCACGGGCTTCATCGAGGCGTTTAAAGCAGTCACCCGCCTGCTTACCGGCCCTGACGACTACGAACTGGCCGCGTGGCGCATGATGCAGCGTCTTGCGGAGCAGGGTGTTGTGCATGCCGAGGTCTACATCTCTGTGGGTGTGATCTACCTGTGGCGCAATCACGATCCAGAGTGTTTCGAACCGATCTTCGCTGGTCTGGAGCGGGCGCGGGCGCGCGGCGAACGGGAGCTGGGGCTTTCGCTCTACTGGATCTTCGACGCCGTCCGCCACTTTACTGTTCCTGAGGCGGAGCGCGTCTTCGAGAAGGCTGCCGCGATGCGCGCGGAGTTTCCGGCGATCATTGGCATCGGGCTGGGAGGCGACGAGCGGCGCTGCGGCTCCGAGCCGTTCCGCTCACTCTATGCGCGGGCGCGCGAGGCCGGTCTGCGCTTGACCAACCATGCCGGCGAAACAACAGGCCCCGAGGCGATCTGGGAGGCGCTGTCGATCGGCTCAGAGCGCATCGGCCACGCACTTTCGGCCATCGAGGACCCCGATCTGCTTCGAGAGCTGAAGGTGCGGAGCACGCCGGTGGAGCTGAATCCTACATCGAACGTCAGGACTGGCGTTTGCCCATCGTTTGCCGCGCACCCGCTGCGACGTTACTTCGATCTGGGCCTGCTGGCTACGCTCAA
>JASHVE010000131.1 GCA_030039675.1 Acidobacteriaceae bacterium
CATGCTGTAAGCCTCACGAGGATTCAGATTCCGACGAAACAGCCGCTCCAGTGTGGGCAGTTTGCGTGGGCAAGCGGCGGAAGCATTTGTGGAACTAGGCCAACAGTCGGGGGCATTCGTTCCGAGGCCGCCGAAGTATCTCGCAGCGTGGCTGCGCAGCTTGAAACTGCCGGGAGGCTGAAGCGCTAGCTTTTTCGGTATAGGTATTTATCTTTCTATCTCAGAGCGGATTAAATGCCGAGATTGCGGGTGGAAACGGATGTTCTACGCGAAAACTTACCAGTTTCTAGCTCTTTGCGCCGCAGCGACAATCTTTGTCACGCCGACTCTAGCTGCGCAACAGCTCGCACCGCCGGCGCCAGAAGGCCCTGCGGCCACTACTCCAGTTCGGCCAAGGTCCGGAATGCAAGGGCCGAAATCTCCCGAAATTACCGCCGATGGAACGGTCATTTTCCGGCTCAAGGCGCCGGAAGCCACCACTGTGGCAGTGAGCGGAAGCTGGCAGAAAAATTGGCGGCCAAACGTGACGCCTCCACTGGCCATGACCAAGGAGGACGACGGTATATGGAAGCTCACATTGAACGGGCTAAAACCCGAAATGTGGAACTACTATTTCGTGGTTGACGGCGTGAGCATGCCCGATCCCGGCAACGTGAACTCGCTTCGCTCCGAAATGAACTTCTTTATCATACCGGGCCCCGGCAGCGCTCTTTACCGGGAGGCTGATGTACCCCATGGGACCGTACACCAGATCTGGTATCCCTCGCCAATCTTGAATATGGCCGCTAGGCGGATGTACGTTTACACCCCGGCTGGATATGAATTAGGGCAACAGCGGTATCCGGTTCTGTATCTTCTGCACGGTTCCGGCGGTACCGAGGAAAGCTGGGTCAACAATGGGCGCGCATCTGAAATCTTTGACAACTTGATTGCCGCGGGCAAGGCCAAACCCATGATCGTGGTCATGACGAACGGCAACTGGAACCAGATTGCGGCCCCGGGCATCACGCAGCAGACCGAAATGTCGTCTGGCGCTGACGGAAGCACTGCGGACCGCGCCGGGATGAGCAACTCGATGAAAGTCAGCAGCAGTATCGTGGCGGACGTGGTTCCTTTCGTCGATCGCTCCTTCCGCACTATTGCCGATCGTGACCACCGCGCGATTGCGGGCCTGAGCATGGGCGGAGCCCAGACGCTTTATGCGGGCCTGAACCACCTCGATCAGTTCTCTTATGTCGCGTCGTTCAGCGGTGCGTTGATCATGTTCCCGGGCGCATCGAGGGCTGTGCTGGATTCAGCAAATGCCCCGATGATGTCCTCCGGCGCAATGCCGGAGCTGGCGGGTGCATCCGCGCTGTCTGTCGATTTTCCAAACCTAAACTCAAGTGTGAACCAGAAGCTCCGTCTTCTCTACCTCTCCTGCGGCGAAGACGACCGTCTGCTGACCGCCAACAAGCAGTTCATGGACTGGCTGACAAGCCAGGGCATCAACTACAAGAAGTTTTTACTGCCTGGGTACGCGCACGAATGGCCGTTCTGGCGCATCAGTTTGTCTGATCTGTTGCCACAGTTGTTCAAGTAAGCATCCTCCGGCAGAGCCGTAGGCTTTACGGTTGCTGGCCCCTCAAAGGGGCCTTTTCGCAACCGTTGAAAGCAAAAGTAAGAACAACAGCAAAGACACCATAGCAAAACCAGGGCATACTCCGGAATTGTCAAGCTCCTACTGCCTCCCCGGCAGAGCCGGGGGGTCTCCCGATTGGACTAGTCATCATGGAGTGACCGGTTCCAGTGCGCGGGTCGTGGGTTAGGCTGTGATTCGTTGCAGAACACAGTCCAGAGCCACAAGCGGAGAGGAACCGGCCATGCAAAAGAAGGTACGATTTTTGGGATTGGATGTCCATGCCGAGACGATCGCGGCAGCGGTCGCCGAGCCAGGTGGGGAAGTGCGCAGTCTTGGTGTGATCGCCAACCGCGCCGAGTCGGTGCGCAAGCTGATCAAGAAGCTGGAGCCAGCGGAGTGCTTGCGAGCTTGTTATGAAGCGGGTCCGACGGGCTACGTGCTGTATTGGCAGTTAACCGAGCTGGGTGTTGAGTGCGCGGTAGTGGCGCCGACGCTGGTTCCGGTGAAGGCCGGTGATCGGGTGAAGACGGATCGGCGGGATGCGGCGAAGCTGGCGCGCTGTCATCGCGCGGGTGATTTGACCGGGGTGTGGGTGCCGGAGGCTGGCGCGGAGGCGTTGCGCGACCTGATGCGAACGCGGGAGGCAGCCAAGCAGGATCAGTTGCGTGCGCGTCACCTGTTGAGCAAGTTTCTGTTGCGCACCGGCCGTCGGCCGCCGTTTACGGGCAAGGCTTGGACACTGCCCTATATGGCCTGGGTTCGGCAGTTGCGTTATGAGCAGGCGGCGCAGGAGTGGACGCGGCTGGATTTGCTGCATGAGGTCGAGCACATGGGGGAGCGGATCAAGCGCCTTGAGGAGGCGATCCGGGAAGCGGTGAAGCTGGCTCCGGCCAGGATGCAGGAAGTGATTCGCGGATTGCAGGCGTTGCGCGGGGTGGCCGAGATCTCGGCGGTGACGGTGGTAGCCGAGTTGGGCCGGATCTCGCGTTTCCAGAACGCGCGGCAGTTGATGGGCTACAGCGGCGCCGTGCCCAGCGAAGAGTCCAGCGGCCAACGGCAGCAACGCGGCTCGATCACCAAGACGGGCAACGCGCATCTGCGCCGCATCGCCATCGAGGCGGCCTGGAGCTACCGGCGCAAGCCGGCCATCGGCCCGGTGCTGCGCAAGCGGCAGCAAGGTGTGCCGGAACCGATCAAGGAGATGGCCTGGAAGGCGCAACTGCGATTGCATAAACGCTACGCAAGATTG
>JASHVE010000132.1 GCA_030039675.1 Acidobacteriaceae bacterium
ATCCCGAAGCCACTGCTGCAAAGTGGCATTTTCCTCAAGAAAATGCCACCTTCCGCGGCTTCGACAAGGGCACGTCAACTGTGGAACCGCTCTAGCGTTCGCAGGCGCTTCTTATGGAGGTAGATATGTGATCGGACATTTATCGCTCCAGGACGCAACGATTTCGGTGAAGGTCAGTTTCAGGAGCGAAATGGAAAAACCGCGTGGCGGACTGCCGTAGCGGCTTTAAGCCAGCGAGGACGCTTATATGAGATGACGACTATACGCACGCACAGAGCAATGGCGCCGCCTAACAGGGTGCAAAAGGTACGGTGCTCCGCGATGATTGGACCAGGGACCTCGTTCAACGACAGAAGAAAGACAATGTAGCCGGTAACGGCCATCGTGAACAGAGCGTAGTTCACGTTAAGGAACCCGTAGGCGAGCCATGCAAAAAGGGTGGTGCCCGCGGCGAGTGCGATGGTGGAAGTAGGTACATGAGCGAGCAGGAAGCTGACAGCGATGGCTCCGCCCATTGTTCCGATCATGCGCGCAATAGCGCGGCTCACTGTATCGGTCAGGCCCGGCTTGAGCACCAGCAGCGCAGTCATGGGGATCCAGTAACCGCTGGGGTAATTCAATCTGCGGTAGATCTCAGTGGAGATCCCGATCGTGGCGGCAAGGCGAAGCGAATAAGGCATCGCCGAATTCAGAAACCTCCGCTGGCGCAGAGAGTCTGCCGTTTCGAGCAGCGCCGTGCGCAGGGCCTCCTGCTCCTCGTGGAGATAGCGGGTGAGTTCGAAGAGATGCTTACGCAGTTCGCCGAAAAGCCGCAGCAGAATCGATGAGAGAATTAGCTGCAGGGCCCCACCCGCAAACAGCAGCAAACCCCGATCCAGAGCCTCACGGGCAGACGCCGGAAAGGCCGACGCAACCAGAAAGGTAATCACACACTGCTGGCCTACCCAGCCGTATCCCTCAGGACGTGCAGTGAGCATGCCATACCCAAAACCCCACAGCGCCGCCACGAATACGAGCAGCAGGTTCTCGTGGCCGATCAATACCCCGAAGAAACCGGAGAAGGCCATGCCAAACGTAACGAAGATCATCGGCAGCAGGCAAGAGTCGTCGATGCGGTGCTTCTGGCCGAAACCTGTGTTGACAGCGCCGCCCGCCGCCAGCATGCCCGCGACGGGATGACCAACGGCAATGCCGATGGCAAGACACAGCGCAACCGGCAGTGTGAGGATCAGATCAGCGCGCAGCGTCTGATTCTGCCACTGAAAGACCGCACTGTCAGTCAGCAGAGGGTTGGGCGCTGTTGATCCCGGAACTGGCGCTGCCATACTCCAAGGATGGCATACAAGGCCCCACAGTCATGGTCCGGAGTCACGGTTCTGTCTTCAGAAGGGAATCCTCTGTGCGTGCTTTCCAACAGAGCAGCCACCACAAAGCCGTTTTAGAGCGCCGCTTCTGATTCTACGGTGCTGGTCGGACGCGAGGCGAATGCAGTAAGGAAGGCGACTGGTTTAAGCACGAATCCTAAAAGAAGCCTGGGCACCCGGCGGAAGTCGTCACACAGCGATCGGCCCTGGCCGGTAAGAAAGACTCCGTTGCGCATGACGTGCAAGTGAAAGAGCCCCGAAAGCGTCGCGAAAAGACTCACCGCCAGGGTCGCTCGCCCGGTAGCGGGCGCACCCGCAACGCGGTGAGTGGTCCAATCCAGCCACTGCGCAAGGCCGGGAACGCCGAGAACCACGATCAGGTTGCCCAGCAGATGCGGGCGAATCGCCAGCGCTCGCTGTTGCATTCCGGCATATACACCTGCGGTGAGCGTAACATACACAATTTCGACCGCGACCACGGCGACACTACCACGCGGACCAGTGCGAGCCATAGCTGCCAGATAGACCAGCGAGCGGGCGGTTGCGCTCATGAGAGCGCATTTCCAATTCCAGCAGAAGATTCGCGTCAGGAACAGCGTGTGGCGCGTGGTCATGGTCGTATGATGCCGGAAACACCAGGACGGGTACGTCAAGGTTAGGTTACAGTCGGATTGAGATTCTCCGTATAGCGTAATCAGGCTGATTCGGGTTACCTTTGTACCGAGTTGCGCGAAGGGTTCGCAATTTCATCTGCGTGTTATCGCACCGTCGTAGACTGATTTCGGTAGTTCTCGGTCACTTTTTGGCGTGAGGGATCAGATGGGCCTTGCGCGGTCATTGAGAAAAGTGCATTCTCTGCCCCGCCGTTTTCGTCAGGCGCAGATGATTGCTCGCGCTCTCAAATCGCGCAACCATCCTATCCTCGCGCACATTATTCCGATACGCCGCTGCAATCTTTCCTGCGCTTATTGCAACGAGTACGACAAAGTGTCGAGTCCGGTGTCGAAGGCCGAGATGATTCGCCGCATCGATCTTCTCGCAGCTCTCGGAACGGAGATCATTACCTTCAGTGGCGGCGAACCGTTGCTGCACCCCGATCTTGACGAATTGATTCGACGCATCCGCCATCATGGCCGAATCGCTACTCTCATTACTAATGGATATCTTTTAAACCCCGAGCGCATCCGCCAGTTGAACCGCGCCGGGTTGGAGCACCTGCAGATCAGCGTCGACAACGTGCAGCCGGACGAAGTCTCGAAAAAGAGTCTCAAGGTCCTGGACAAGAAGCTCGAATGGCTGGCCGAGCACGCCGCATTCGACGTCAGCATCAATTCCGTTGTCGGGGCCGGCGTGCAGCATCCCGAAGATGCGCTCATCATCACCCGGCGCGCTTTGGAACTGGGTTTTGATACGACCGTCGGCACCATCCACGATCACAAGGGTCAACTGCAGCCGCTGCAGGATGCGGATAGAGCCGTCTACGATCAGATACAAAAGGAGCGCAAGCCCGGCTTCTGGGCATTCGCCTACGATAATCTCTTTCAAAAAAACCTGGCCGCTGGTCAGCCGAATGACTGGCATTGCCGCGCAGGAAGCCGCTATCTGTATATCTGTGAAGATGGCCTCGTCCACTACTGCTCGCAACAGCGAGGATACCCGGCTATTCCGCTGGAAAAGTACACGGGCGAAGATCTCGAACGCGAGTATTGGACGAAGAAACCATGCGCCCCCTTCTGCACAGTTTCTTGTGTCCACCGCGTGGCCATGATCGACCTGATGCGGGAGAACCCGCGCCAGGCGCTGGCGAAGTTCTTTCCACCCGCGGTGGCGGGCGCACCTGCCCAACTTCCGGCGGGCGTGAAATTTCTATCCTCTTTGTTCCTTCCGCCAGAGGACGGTAGACCTCAGAACGGCGCGGCCAAAGCCATGGCCGGCGCAGTCATGAGGATGCTCGGAATCAAGTGAGCCTGCCACGCGGCATAAACAACTAAGGTCACAGCTGCTCCCAGCACTACATCGATGGCGTAGTGGTATCGTCCTACAACAGCTGCGATCGCGATCCAGAGCGTGATTACCAGAAAGATCGCGCCAGCAACGGGAAGATACTGCAGAAGCACAAGCGCGATGGCCAGCGAGGCGGCAACATGCCCGCTGGGGAAGGATATCGCCTGGATGCTGCCCAGCTTCAGAATCCACAGATTGAAGACGCGGCTTTTGTTCGATGGCGAGGCCGTGCCTTCCTTTCCAACACTACGCGGGGGTAGCGCGGGGAAAAAGGGTGTGATGGCGTAGCAAAGATATGTCGGGACAAGAACGAAGAACCAATATGCGCTCGCGTCCCTGCGCAAGCCGGCTGCGTAGAGTGTCGCTAAGCCTAGAGGTACGAGAGGGTAGCAGAGCATGTAGGCCCATTCCATCGACAGACGCGCAAATCGGCCGAAGGTCAATCCGGTTCGTGACGCGAAATTCAGCAGCCAGCGATCGGATTCCACAAGCCAGGCCTGGATCTTCTCGTTCGGTCCGTTGAAGAATTGACCAGTTTGCCAATAAGGGACAAGCGTCAAAGGTACGGGCAGCCAGTCGCGGAAAATGGAAGCTTGAACTGGTGTGAGGATGTATTCCGAAAGGCGGGCCAACACGATAGCAAAGATTACACCTGCAGCAAGCCACGTTGTTGCCGATCGACGGCGAGCTGAGAGCGGGAAAGCCCACGCCGCGACTGCAAGGATGATGGCAAATCCCGCCTGAATCCATTCGGAAGTTCGCATCGATCTACCGTTTCTCGTTTCTGCATGGTGCGGTTGGTCGAAATTCCCGAATTATGTCATCCAAACAGTAATGGAGTCGCGGTGAAGGCAGGGTAAATAGGGTGTTTCAGGCGTGCAAACAATTGAGAAGGAATCAGCTGGGTTAACTGTGCTGACCTATATTCTGCTTTTCGCCCAGAGACCCAGCCCGCATTTCTACAGCGGTTTCACAGTTGCCATATCCCGAAGCCACTCCTGCAAAGTGGCATTTTCCTCAAGAAAATGCGCCCTCCTCAGTTTCATCAAGGGCACATAAACTGTGGAATCGCTCTAGTGTGCCGAGTCATTAATTCGCATCACAAATGCACTGTCATCCTGAGCGAGTGATGTGATTTTCACATCATTCTGATTTTATTGTGGATAAAGTGCCTATTTTTGGCTGTGTAGAAACTGTGCATGGAAATTCTCGATTTCTGTGCATTTCTTGATCCCGAGACATTATCATGGGAGGGAGTTTCTGCCATGAACGATGATAGCTTGCGCCACTGCTGCAACGCCAAGAGCTTTAGCGTTGTCCTTTCCTAACTGCCCCGGAATAGCAGGCTGATTTTAGCCCAACCGTGAGGTCCGTGTGTCAAGGCTGCCGAAGGCACCGCGCGAGCGGCTGCGGCCTTGACATGCGGCAAGGTTGGGCTACGCTCCCGCTATCCGGGACAGGTAGGGTCAGAGGCTATGTCCCATGTCCAAGCCGTGTTCAGTGACGGGCGCGATTTGCTGCTGCTGCGGCGTGATGGCTTGTTCTGGCTTTATCGCTGGCGTGTGGGCGTTTGGGTGCGAAACATCGTGGCCCAAAACCTGCGGCAGCTTGTCGCGGTCGTTCGTGAATATCTGTGCATCGTGAGCGCCGCGCGAAACGGAGACATAGGCCATGCGATTGTTGAGCAGGTCTTTCGCGCCCAGTTCCGTATCCACGTTGATGAGCGCGCGGTCGGCTGTCTGCCCCTGGCTGGAGTAGCTGGTGACGGCATAGCCGTGATCCAGATGCGGGTGCCGTTGCGGATCGAAGCTCATGCTGCGCTCGTTGTCCAGCTTCAGGCGCATCGTGCCATCCTGCGCGATGCCCTCGACGGTTCCGAGTTCACGGTTCGCTATCCTTAATTCCTGGCTGGGAGCGGTGAACTGGATTCGGTCGCCGATGGAAAACGCCTTCTCCTGCTCCCGGTAGACCGAAACTCCCATCTGGCGGCGCGGGTCGTAGGTCGTTTGTTCCCCGTTCGTCCGCAGCACTGTCAGCATGTTTTCCTGTGCACTCACTGAGAGAACGCGAGTATATTCGCCCTTCTTGATGCCAGTCTCCTGAGAGCTGCGCGAATAGCGCACGATGTCATTAACTCGGTACTGCTGCGCCCAACTGCGGTCCGCGCCGTTCATCTCCTGACGCGGTACGAGAGTGTTGATGGAGTGCTCCTGCTGGTTCACAATACCACGCGATTGCAGCGCATCGTGTATCCGTTGATTGATCTCAGCGCGCGAGTGGTTATCGGGCGAAACCACCAGCGTGCTTTGAGGAAACTTCGCATACTCACATGCGATAGCGGATATGCGTTCCTCGCGGCCTTTTACCTCATGCACGCGGCCCTGCCGGTCGAGACTTTCGATGGCGGCTCCAACCTGACCGTGAGCCAACTGCTCGACGGTCTTCTTCAGTTCCGGATCGCGCTGCCGCACGATCTCATCCAGCTTCACCGTGCGCATTCCAGCTTCCTGAAGCTGCGCGAAGGGGCGGCCTGCTTCGACAGCCTCATGCTGGCGCGTATCTCCTACCAGGAGAACGCGGTCATTCGGATGGAGTCGGGTCACAAACTCGTGCATCTGGCGCGTAGAGGCCAGTGATGATTCATCGACTACATACAACCTACATACAACCGTCTCTCGCCGGTGTCTGGCTGTTCGCCTCGGGCAAGGTGATGCTGGATCGTAGAAGTTTCGATACCGGCCTCGGCGAGCTTATGCGCCGCGCGGGAGGTCGGCGCAAATCCTTCGACCGTGTATCCCTGGGCTTCAGCGCCTTCACGGACCACGGCCAGCGTCGTCGTCTTGCCGGAGCCCGCGACTCCATCGAGGCCAACGATCTTCTCGCGGCTCACAAAGATTTCATCGACTGCGCTGCGTTGAGACGGACTCAACTCCGGGTGCCGGTCTTCCATCGCAATTCGCAACTGCGGAGAAACAAGCATTGGATCGCCATAGCCGCGCTCATTGCCCCTTTGCATCTGGCCGACGATCTCTTTCTCCATGCGGATCATCTCGGCGGTGGTGTATTGGGTCGCGGCGCGGCCATCCGTTTGTTCTACTGCGCGGAACTCGCCGCGCATCACACGTTGCTCAAACTCATGCCGCACCTGAGCATAGGTTGCCTGCCCCATGCTGCGGTCCATCGCTGCCTGCAGGATGGCTCTTTCGTCCTGCACTGCCGCACGCTCGAAAACATGGTTGCGCGAATAGGTCACTGACTGATGCACTGTCTTCTCGGGTTGTTGCGCATGGTGGTGTGCATGTTCCCGCGCCTGAGCGACGACACGATCCGCCTGATGGCCGAACTGCGCGGCCAGTTTGCGGTGCCGCTCTAACACTTCTTCCGGCGGAAGCTGCTCCTTACTGTCCCGCGTGCGGTGGGCCGCGACCTGCGCTGCTCCCGCGCCGTCCCTCCCGATTTCCTGCAAGTGCTCTTTGATCTGTTCCCGGCGTGGACTCGATGCGTCGAGATATTCCTGCGTGTAGCCCTTGATTTCAGGCTGTCCATGCCTGCCGCGCTCGATCTCGTAGCCCAATCCATGCAACCGCATGGCGAGTTCCGAGCGGTACACACTGGTTGCATACTGCTGGGACTGAAACAAGCTGCGCTCTTGAAGAGCGCGCGTCTGGCCGTTATCACGTTCGGTCACATTGAAGATGACAGCATGAGTATGAAGTTGCGGGGCTGCATAGCCGTCCACCGGGCGGGCAGTGTCATGCTCGAAGGTGGCCGCAA
>JASHVE010000133.1 GCA_030039675.1 Acidobacteriaceae bacterium
AGGAGTCGGTTCTGAGCAAGATTGCCGAGCTCGAAGTAGCCAAGACGCCGAAGGCTCCGAATCCTCCCAAGCGCATTCTCTGGATCTCGAAGGAAGCCTACGACCACGTACAGGCTGACGACCACCCGCCTGATGAGAACGCACAGCAGCCTGACGGCCCGGGGCTGGCTCGCCCAGAACAAAAGACGACCAACTAGAGCAGTTCGCGAATTAGCGTCGACTTTTTGAGCGCCGTGCGAGGTGGCCCATTCCTTAAGGAAGAGGCCACTTAAACATCTTCCTTCGGCATACGCAAATTCTAGAGCTGCGATAAGCTGTCCCACAATGCGCAATCGGAACTTCGCCAGGCGCGAAAATCGGAAAACTTCTTTACATTCAACTGCCCGCCGCAGATAATCGCTCACTATCATCCTGAGAGCCTGCGTTCCGCCGCTCCCCCATTCGGGTCGCGAGCCATCTCGGTGTACGTCGCAAGGAGGTGCTCGTTTCATGAAAATCGTCAGCTGCGTTCTACTGGGAACGTTTTTTGCGGCGGCGGGCGGTGCGCTCGTTGCCGCTCAGGAAGCGCCAGTCCCGCCCAAGGTCCTCCAAATCACGCGTGAGTTCATCAAGCCCGGCAAATCTGGCGCGGTCCATGACCGGTCAGAAAGTAACTTCGTTCAAGCCATGGCCCGCACCAAGTGGCCCACGCACTATATCGCGCTCAACTCTCTTTCGGGAAAATCCCGCGCACTCTACCTGACCGGCTACCCCTCTTTTGAGGCTTGGCAAAAAGACAACGACGCAGTCGAAAAAAATGCCGCACTCATGGGCGAACTGGACCGCGCGAGCGTCTCAGATGGCGAACTGCTGGATTCGTTGGATCAGTTTGTCTTCTATTACGATCCCGACACCAGCTACCGACCCAACCCGGACCTGTCTGAGGCGCGTTATATGGAGGTTTCGGTTTTCCACATCCGCCCGGGCCACGACAAGGATTGGGAGCAGCTGGCCAAGATGGTCATCGACGCACACCAGAAAGCCGGCACTAGCGCTCACTGGGCTACTTATGAGATGGCCTACGGCGGCGGCGATGAGTACCTCATCCTCAGCGCCGACAAATCCATGGCTGATATCGATAAGGGATTCGCCGAGGGCAAAGAATTTGAGGGGGCCATGGGCGAGGAAGGCATGAAGAAGTTCCGCGAACTGATCAGCTCGACGATCGAAAGTTCCGACTCAGAACTCTTTGCCATCAACCCGCGCCAGAGCTACGCTCCCGAAGAATGGATCAAGGCGAACCCGGAGTTCTGGAAACCCAAAGCGCCGGCTGCGCCCGCTGCCAAACCCGCACCGGAGAAAAAGCCCACTCCTTAGCGCAAAATCGGGGGCTCGGTGCGCTCCGCAGAAATGCCGCTAAGTGTCAATTTATCTGTGTCTCAACATCGCGTTATGCTGCGGCTCCGCGTATCCGGAGCCGCTTGCTTTTTGGGGCTTCCGGGATTTCATTCCGAGGGAAGGTGGAAGTTTCTCTCCATCGCGCCTTCGCGGTAGTTCATCATAAGAAGAGCCGGAAACTAGCGGCAATAGGTGTCTTCCCTGATGACGATCTTCATTCCTACTCCGTTGCGCCCTTATGCGGGTGGTAAACCTTCCATTGAAGTAGAGGCCTCTACTGTGAGCGCAGCCTTGAGCGCACTTACGCAGTGTCACCCCGAGCTGCGGAACCATCTCTTCACTCCCGAAGGCAAGTTGCGGGCCTTCGTGAATCTCTATTTGAACGATGAGGACGTGCGGTATCTGCCCGAGAAAGACTCGACGGCCGTCACTGCCGCCGACACGCTTTCGATCATCCCTTCGATCGCTGGAGGATCCTGGCCGGACGAGTGCCTCCGTTATTGACGTGATGCCGCTCCACTGTGAACCATGAACTTTGAACTGTGAACTGAGAGATCGCCATGGCCGCTACCACCGAACCGATCACGCTTCCCGAACTGACGACCGAGGAACTCGCCCGCTACTCGCGCCATCTCATCCTGCCCGAAGTCGGCATGGAGGGCCAGCAACGGTTGAAAGCAGCCAGGGTGCTTTGCGTGGGCGCCGGCGGCCTTGGTTCGCCGCTGGCGTTTTATCTGGCTGCAGCCGGTGTCGGCACGTTGGGACTGGTTGATTTCGACGTCGTCGACGCCTCGAACCTGCAACGGCAGATCATCCACTCCACTGCGGATATCGGCCGCAAGAAACTTGATTCTGCTGCCGAAAAGCTGCAGGCGCTGAATCCCGCGCTAAACGTGGTAAAGCATGAAACCACGCTGTCAAGCGCCAACGCCCTCGAAATCCTGAAGGACTTCGACATCGTCGCTGACGGCACGGACAACTTCCCCACGCGCTACCTGGTGAACGACGCCTGCGTGCTGCTGGGCAAACCGAACGTCTACGGGTCGATCTTCCGCTTCGAGGGTCAGGCCAGTGTCTTCGCCACCGAGACCGGCCCCTGCTACCGCTGCCTCTATCCTGAGCCTCCGCCGCCGGGCCTGGTTCCCAGCTGCGCCGAAGGCGGCGTGCTGGGGATTCTGCCTGGGCTGGTGGGAGTGATTCAGGCCACGGAAGTCATCAAGCTCATCCTGGGCCAGGGCGAGCCGCTCATCGGCCGTCTGCTTCTGGTCGACGCGCTGGCGATGAAGTTCCGCGAGCTCAAGCTGCGCAGAAACCCCGAGTGCCCCGTTTGCGGCCCGAACCCGACTGTCACGCACCTCATCGACTATCAGCAGTTCTGCGGCATCAAGCCTGAGACCAGACAGGAGAAAGCAGTGAAGAACGGAATCCCTCAGATCAGTGTGACGGAGCTCAAACAGCGGCTCGACGCAGGCGACGATCTTCTCGTCCTCGACGTGCGCGAGCCCTTCGAGTACCAGATCGCCAACATCAGCGGAAAGCTTATCCCGCAGAACGACGTTCCGCAGCGGCTGGCCGAGCTCGATCGCGACCGCGAGATCGTGGTGCATTGCAAGAGCGGCGGCCGCAGCCAACGCATCGCGGAGTTCCTCGCGCAGAACGGCTACACGAAGGTTTCGAATCTCGCCGGCGGCATCCTGGCCTGGGCCGACCAGATCGACCCCAAAGTGCCGAAATACTGAAACCGTGCCAGAATCGAAGTAAGCCGGAGTCTGGCTGTGAATGCATTTCTTGAAATCCCGGTCCTTCCCCCGCGCAGCATAGTACTCGATCCACCTCTGAGCGACGAAGAGTTCGAGCGGCTGAGCGAAAAGTGTGACTGTGCTTTTTTAGAGCGCAGCAAGGAAGGGACCATTATTGTGAACGCACCTGCAGGGGGAATGACCAGCGACGGCAACCGAGAGATCACCGCGCAATTAAGCAGCTGGTGGAAACAACACCGCAGGGGCCGGGCCTTTGATTCGAGCGCCGGTTTCTTTCTCCCGGACGGCTCAGTCCTCAATCCTGATGCGGCCTATGTGACAGCGGAGCAATTGCAGGGACTTACCCGCGATGATTTGGCTCGCTTCCTGCGCCTCGCGCCGGCCTTCATCATCGAGTTGCGTTCTGAAACCGATCGACTGACCGCCATTCAAGAGAAGATGGAAGCCTGGATTGCCAATGGTGTGCAGCTCGCCTGGCTCATCGACCCCTACGCGCGGCAGGTGCACCTCTACCAGCCAGGCGCTGCTCCCCGCGTTGAATCGGAAAACCGCGTCGCCGGCTCCGGGCCGGTGGAAGGCTTCGTGCTCGATCTGGAAGAAGTCTGGCGCTGTTTCGAATAACGCAGCTGACCGAGCCGGCTCAGGCCGTCTCGGCCACCTTGCCGTTCTCGTCCATCTTGCCGAAGATCATCTTGCCGCTGGCTGTCTGCAGCACGCTGGTCACCGAGATATCGACCGACCGGCCGATCATCCTGCGCGCATGGTCCACAACCACCATGGTGCCGTCGTCGAGGTAGCCGACACCCTGGTTGTATTCCTTGCCTTCTTTCAGGATCACTACGTTCATCTTCTCGCCGGGCAGCACCACGGGCTTCAGGGCATTCGCAAGATCGTTGATGTTGAGCACCTCGACGTGGTGCAGGTGGGCCACTTTGTTCAGATTGAAGTCGTTGGTGACCACCTTCGCCTCCCACTTCTTAGCCAGTTCCAGCAGCTTCAGGTCGACTTCGCGGATGGAAGGAAAATCATCAGGCACAATCTGCACCTGCAGGCAGGCGTTTGACTGCATCCGCTGCAGCATGTCCAGGCCGCGGCGGCCGCGCTGCCGCTTTGAGCTGTCCGTCGAATCGGCGACCACCTGCAGCTCACGCAGCACAAACTCCGGCACCACGATCATGCCGTCGATAAAACCGGCTTCGGCAATATCGGCGATGCGGCCGTCGATGATCACGCTTGTGTCCAGCAGCTTGGCGCTGCGCCGGGCTGGCCGGTCGCCGGTAAACACCGTTCCCAGCGCTGCTGGATTCAGCAAGTCGCCTTTGCTGGCGCCCACCAGCAGGCCCACGTAGGCCATCAGCAAGAGCACGAAGATCTGCAGCGTCGCGGAACTGGCACCAGGCAGCAGCGCCGAACGCAGCACCAGGCAGAAGAGCGCCGCCCCCAGGATGCCCAGCACCGAGCCTGCCACTGCGCCGATCAGCCGCTTCAGGCTCAGCGCCCGCACCCGCAGTTCGAAGACGATCACCGCGCCTGCGGCCAGCGCACCGGCCGCTGCGGCCATCCATCCATTCTCAATGCCGAACGGACGGAGGTAAAAACAAACCCCGGCAAGAAGGGCTACAAAAAGAAGCCGTATCACGATGAGATCCATAAGGCCAACTTCCGCTCGGCGGGAAAAAACTGTGCCAGCTTTTCAACACAATTCGCGAGTATGCCCACGGCCCTATGCGATCGTCAAGAGGGAATGAAATGCAGGGAATAGGGATCAGGGAACGGGGGGCAAGAGACACCAGCCGAATTTAGCGCTCACATTGGGAGAACCGGAGGCACTGCAGGGTCTGCAGCGCTGCATTGTACGACCCACACCCCTATTCCCTATTCCCT
>JASHVE010000134.1 GCA_030039675.1 Acidobacteriaceae bacterium
AAAGGGTTGGTTCATTCGCAGCTCCGACGGCACTCCGGACTTCGGTCACTTCAAGGATGTCATCGGTCCCAATATCGACACCACCAACTCCGCCGCTGCCAAGTGGTGGTGGGACGCGATCAGAGATCGCTATGTGAAGCCGTATGGCTTTAGTTACATTTGGCTGGATGAAACGGAACCGGACATCGATCCGGCCAAGGACTTCTTCTACGTCGGCTCCGGGAAGAGTTATTACAACATTTATCCCTTGTTCCACACAGCGTCGGTTTACGAGGGCTTCCGGCGCGATTTCGGAGACAGCCGGCGGGTCATGATTCTTGCCCGTGCGGCCTATCTGGGAGCGCAACGCAACGGTACGGTCTTCTGGTCGAGTGACATCTTCTCGACCTGGGATATGCTCAAGCGTTCCATCCCTGCCGAATTGAACTTCACTGCCTCCGGCATGCCGTATTGGGATACGGATATTGCCGGTTTCTTCTCGCCGTCGATCCCCTCCAACTACCATGCGGCTCACAAACCGCTGGTCGACCCCTCAGACGCACAAGAGAACGTGGGCAACTACGAAGACTACCCGGAGCTGTTCGTGCGGTGGTTCGAATGGGGGGCATTCCAGCCGGTGATGCGGGCCCACGGAGAGAGAGAACACAATGAGGTCTGGTCGTACGGCAGGCAAGCCGAGATAATCCTGGCGAAATACCTGCGCCTGCGCTACGAGCTTCTCCCGTATATTTACTCGCTCGGTTACTTCAGCAACACTACGGGCGCGCCATATACGCGCGCGCTGTTCATGGATTTTCCGTGCGACCCGAATGTAGCGAATATCGGCGACGAGTACATGTTCGGTCCGGCGTTTCTGGTTGCGCCGGTAACGGAGCAGGGAGCGACCACCCGCAAGGTTTATCTGCCCGCCGGTAGCGACTGGTACAACTACTGGACCAAGGAGCGGCTCAAGGGCGGGCAGACGGTTGAGGTGCCGGCGCCAATCGACACCATTCCGCTCTTTGTCCGCGCGGGATCAATCATTCCGCTGGGAAGCGAAATCCTGAGCACCGACCAGCCGCAGACGATCAGCCGCGTGCTTGTCTATCCCGGCACGGATGGCAACTTCACCCTCTATAACGACGACGGCAAAACCTATGCCTATGAGAAAGGGGACTCGCAGATCACGCATTTGCACTGGAACGACGCCGCCGGGCAATTGACGCACGACGGAGCCGAGGCCTGGACAGGACCGGATGAGAGCATCGTCAAGATCGTGGGGCGGCGGTGATGTCGGCCACTGCGCGCCCGCAGTTTAACCGTGTGACCACACAAGATACCGGGAACGCAGCAAGGAGTGTTTGCCAAAAGGAGACCAGCATGAAACGTTGGATAAGCATCTCGATCTTCCTTTCGCTTCTGTTCGGCCTGGGAGTTGAAACGGCGGTCGCTCAGTTCTCAAGCGGAATTGAGGGCATCGTGCACGATACCACTGGGGCCGTCGTTGCAAAAGCGAAAGTCGTCATCACCGATACCCGTCTGGGCATTTCCAAATCTGTCGTCACGGGCCAGGATGGCTACTTCCGCATCGACGGCATTGCTGCGTCCACGTACACCGTCGAAATTCAGATGGCGGGATTTGAGAGCTGGAGGCAGGAGGGGCTAACCCTGCAGATCGCTGAGATTCGCACCCTTTCGCCCGAATTGAAGGTAGGTGCGGTTTCCGCCAATGTCGAGGTGTCTGCAACAGCAACCTCCGTCGATCTTGTCACCCCCACCACAGGATCGATCATCTCCAACGTGACCCTGCAGGACACGCCGTTACCCGGGCAGAACATCTACGGCCTTGCATCGCTCACGCCGGGCATGACCGGCGCCGGCGTCGAAACGGCCGGGAACGACAACTACACCAATGAATACGCTATCAACATCAATGCCGCAGGTCTGCGCCAGGAGCAGAACGGGTATCAGATTGACGACGCCTACACCAATACTCCCTCCCGCGGCGGCGGCACATCGATCTCTCCCAATCCGGAGATCGTGCAATCCGTCGACGTCCGCACCAATGACTTCGACGCTCAGAAGGGAAGGAACGGAGGCGCAACTGTCGACGTCTATACCGTATCCGGTTCTAACCAGTTCCATGGGAACGTCGACTACTACTTCACCAACAACTCTCTCGATGCATTGACTCACTTTGAGAGTTCGGTTCCGCCTTTTACGCGCAATGAGTTCAGCGCCACCATGGGTGGGCCAGTCGTGAAGAACAAGCTCTTCTGGTTCGGCGCCTATGACGTGCTGCGCTCCAGCGTTGCCAGCGCCTCTCCGGCGACAGTGGAGACGCAGGACTTCTACAACTGGGTTCAGAGCAATCTACCCAACACGGTGGGTGCGCAGGTTCTCAAGATGGCGCCACCGCAGCACTATCCCACGAGCGGACTCGTGCCGGTGAGCGCATATGAAAGCTCGACGCCGGGCTATTTTGCCCCACCCGCGGGTATTCCGGCTACTTTGAACGTCATTGGGACCACCAACGTTGCCTTCTCCACTCCCAAGAACGGCTATCAATGGAGCTTCCGCGTCGACGCCTATATTCGCAACAGCGACCGTCTTTATGTGGATGCAATACGCACGGAAGACGACAGCGGCCAATACGGCGCCCGGCCCGCGATGGACGGCGGACTGCACAACACCTCCGATTTCATCAACATCAACTGGACCCACACCTTCAATTCGCATCTCCTCAACCAAGCCGGCGTCAATCTCATCCGGCCCTATGGGTCAAATCTGGGCTTCCCGGCCGACGGAATTCCGTACATTAACGTCACGAACCTGTCTGGTTTTGGAACCTGGGCGCCCGGCAACTTCACGCAGAGCACCTATGGCTGGCACGACGTGATGACCTCAACCATCAAGACGCATACTTTGAAGTTCGGAGCCGATTTCTTCAACATCCGCGAGGTCGACCACCAGGACGGCGCCTTCGACCGTCCCACTTTCAACTTCAACAGTCTTCTGGATTTCGTCCAGGATGAGGCGACTTCATCAAGCGGGCCGCCCGTGAATCTGCTTACCCACCAGGAAGCGCCTTACGATCGCGAATACCGCGAACTCTACGAAGGCTACTTCCTGCAAGACGACTGGAAACTGGCGCCGCGATTCACGTTGAACCTGGGCGTACGCTACGATACCATGCTCAACGGCTTCGAAATTCTGAGCCCAAGATTGACCAACTTCCTTCTTGGGTCAGGCTCGACGGAGAACGCGCGGATCGCCGATGCGTCAGCCATCCTGGCAACCTCATCCAAAGTCCTCAGCCATAACATCGGAGGGTTTACACCGCGTGTCGGATTCTCCTGGGATGTCTTTGGCAAGGGCAGAACGGCCGTTCGCGGCGGTTTCGGTATGTTTGAAGATCAGCCGCCCTACCTGCACATCACCGACATCACTTCAGGCAATCTCCCCAACTTCTACACGCCGTCGGACAACGTGCGCTCCGGAACAACCCCGAACTTCCAGCTTTGCAGCCAATCGGTGGGCTGGGACGAGGCGTGTCCGATCGCCAATACCAGCAACGTCACCATCGCTTCCAACGGCGCCCTGCTTGTCAACGGTGTAGTCCAGAGAGCCACCATGGGCGGATACGATCCCAACCTCAAGATGGAACAGGTGGAAGCGTGGTCCTTGAGCGTGCAGCACCAACTGCAGCAGAACCTGGTGATCGAGCTGAATTATTCCGGCACAGAGGCACATCATCTGTTGGTTTATGATCCGGATATTAACCGCTTTCCCGGCGACCTGATCGTTAACAACGGCGCACAGCAGCGCCTCAATGCGGACTTCGGCGCCGCCACCTTCGCCTTTTCCAATGGCAATTCCGTCGGCAACTATGGCTCTCTCATGGTCGCCCGGTCCTACTCTCACGGTTTGACCTTGCGGGGCATCTACACCTACGGCAAGACTCTGGATACCATGAGCAACGCCCAGTCGCTTGACGCCAATGCCATCACCAACACGAACGACGATGTCATCGAGACGCAGAATCTGAACTTCCAGCGCGGCCGCGCCGACTTCGATATCCACCAGCAGTTCACGGCCGATGGCACCTGGGTGGTTCCCAATCACTACTCCAGCGCTGTGGTCAGGAACATTCT
Organism: Acidobacteriaceae bacterium; assembly: GCA_030039675.1. Classification (GTDB taxonomy): domain Bacteria; phylum Acidobacteriota; class Terriglobia; order Terriglobales; family Acidobacteriaceae; genus Telmatobacter. The sequence continues at coordinate 4,134 of JASHVE010000134.1, forward strand.
GGGCGGATGGCAATTCGGCGGCAAGTGGGTCGGGCAAACCGGCTTGCCGTTCACCGTCTATACCTCCGCCGCCTTTGTTCCGGTCTGCAGTGGCGGTGCGGCTCTCGTGAACGGCGGATGCCCGGCAGGCTACACGATCATTGCCGATGCCGGCGGCGACTACAACGCCGACGGTACGGACTACGATGTGCCCAACGTACCGTCGTTCGGTCGGCATTTGAGCGGCCGGTCGAAGAGTCAGTTCCTCAACGGAATCTTCACCGCTCCTCAATTCCCGACACCGGCTCTCGGCCAGGAAGGGACCATTGGCCGAAACACCTATGACCAGCCCGGATACAAAAACATGGACTTCACCTTCGATAAATTCTTCGATGTTCCGTGGTTCTTTGCGGAAAAAATGAAGATCGAGGCCAAGGGCGAAGTCTTCAATCTATTTAACCGCTCCAATCTTTGGACGGTGACCTCGGATCTTTCCAGCAGTACATTTGGACAATCCACCAACCAGTTGCCGGCGCGCGGTTTCCAGTTGCACTTGCGCGCCAGCTTCTGACCTTACCTGGAAAGGGCCGGCGGGAATTCCGCCGGTCCTTCCCGGATGCAACAACTCCCAACCATGGGCCGCGTTTCCGAAGCAACTGTATCGTCGGGCCGTTTGTCATGAGGAGAAGTTCCCTCCGAAATGCCTTTCTTCTGCTTCTTCGGTCCCGCTGCTGTCCCCACTCGCACCGTAAACCGCAGCCACCAGGAATCGCCGCTCTGCTCTGCGCTTGCCCCGTCCGGCGTTGCTCCATTCACGTGCACGCTGGCTGCAGTCGGTCGATCGGCGAACGGCCCCAGCCGCACGGCTACCGGACCGAGATCCTTGTCTGCCGCCATGCGCAATTCCATCCCCTCGCGAGTGCGCCTCAACCGGTATTCCAGCGATGCGGTTTCGAGCTTCCCGCCCGCCGCGAACACCACCGGATATTTGCTGACCGCGATCTCGCCCCAGTCATACGGCATCCTGGGGAAAAACTGCAGACGGTCCGGCCTCGCATCGTCAACACCGATTACCAGCCGCAGCATCTTCATGATCTCCGCTTCCTGCACGCCGTTGCCCAGGTCGCCAATCCGGAACCAGTAGCGGCCGGTGGGGTCGATCTGCACGCCTTCGGGCACGATGAACGATCCGAGCCGCGGATCGTAGATCTCCTTTGCCGCCCAGTCGAGCATCGTGGTCGCATCGTGCATTCGATCCAGCAGCAGTGCCGACTGCGTGACGAAGCCCTGCCCATATCCCATCGACTGCCCGTAAAATCCAAATGGGCTGTAGGCGTCGATCAGCCGCTGATATGTCGCCTCGTCCACTGCGCGCCACTGCGCATCGCCGTCCTGCGGCGCAAAGCCCTCGTCGTCCGCCTCGAAGATGAGCGGCCCCAGCACCGTACCCTTGTGCGTCCAGTTGGCATAGGCGAGCGTCCAAACGCGGCCGTACTTCGGGTCGCTCACAACGTAGTGCGCCGTGATCGCCGCTTGCATCAGGTCCGCGCGTTCTCGCCAGCGTTCGGCCGAGCCGCTGTCGCCGATCGACTCCGCCATCTCCGCCAGATCGCGCAGGGCATGCATGCAAATCGCGTCCGGATACACCGAGTAGCCGTCGCCATTCGCGCTCTCGCCGGTCGTGTGCAACAAGCCCTCCTTCGCGCCTGAGATCTCCGGATGGGCGAACTGCCACAGAATCCAATCGCCGGCCGCCTTGACGTCTGGCCAGCGATCGCGCAGCCACGCGTCACGGTCGGGCAACCGCTGCCACAGCTTGTAGAGGAAAAGGATTGTCAATCCCTGCCCGTCGTTCTCGAAACTGGGAAAGCGCTGCTCGTTCACCAGCATGCCCCAGTGCGGCGGCAACTGCACGCCCTTGTACTGAAGCGCTGGATCGGTTGCGTACCGGCGCGCCATGCGCAGGTCATAATCGGCGCGGCGTTCCGCTGTCATCAGATCGCCAAGCTGGGCAAGCTCTCCCAGGCTGCGCCCCATGTCGCGCGTATAAGACACGCCGTAATAACCGCCGACGTCTTTGCGGAACGTCCCGAAGCCGCGATAACCACCCCACGAGATTGCCCCCTTTGTCGATGTGTGATACATCCCGCTGGCGTCGATCTTGGCCGCGATATCGGCCAGGTTATAACGGAACACATTCGAAAGAATCTCGGCGTAAACCGCTCCCTTAAACGAAACCTCCGGCCCCTCGTATCCAGCCGGCACCGACGCCGCCACACGCAGTCCGCTGAATTGCTCATCACTCGAGTACAGCGCATTCTTCAGCCGCGTCAGCCCCTGCTGCGTCTGTGCTTCGTCCGCCCCGAGCGGCCGCAAAGCCTTCGTTTGCATGAAGCGCCGAAACTCCTCCGGAAAAACGCCGGGCGTCAGCGCGACTGCACCCGTGATCCCGCCTGCATCGCGTGATTCCACGGTGACACCTTTGATCACCAGCGTTCCCTTCTTGGCCTGCGAATTTTCAATCGTAATGCTGCGGATAGCCACCTGCTTCGGATCGATCACCGCAACGTAATCGCCGTCCTCGAGCGGCTTGGCTGGGTACAATCGCAGCGCACCAGCGAAGGCCTGCTGCAGCTGCGCGTCGGTCGGGAAAGGTTCCTGAAAATCGTAGAACGCCCTTCCCCACCACACGCCTTCGCCCAGCCGCAGCGGAAACACCTGCGAGGTTCCATCGACGTACTCCACGCGGATGCGCCCCAGCTCGTCGCCTACGAAAAATCGATAGGATTCGTCCCGCGGATCGGCCCATCCGTAACCGGGCAGCGACCGCGCTCCCGAGCCCGCGTGCAGCGAGTACGGCGGCTCATCTGCATCGTCGGCGGCCTTCACGGCATCGGTCATTCCCAGCAGAAAAATCCGTTCTGCGCGCCCGCCAACGCTCACCTCGGCCGAGCCTCCCTGCACCAGCGGCAGCACCCGATCGACAAATGGCACACCCCACCGCTCCAGCGTTCTTCCGCCGGAGCCCGCTGCAGAGCCGAGCGGCAGCGCCAGATATTCTGCCTGTGCGCTGCCCGGCCGCGAGGAATTTTCCGCTGCATGTCCCACCCAGCCAGGGCACGCTGTGACCGCAAAAAATAAAGTGGAGAAAAACAGCACAACGCAGATATTTCGGCTCAAATCGCTATTCCTTCTGGATCTTCATTCATGGTAGCGTAGCGCTCGATCCACGATCTCACAGGACAGGCGTGCAGACCGCTTCTCGCCTGGCTCACACCTGGCCCAGAAGAAGTAAAGCAGCCCTGCTCGCATTTCGAGCCTGCCCTCGTTATGGCCGTGCAACGGGCACGCGCCACGGCGCCCGTCCTCCACGAGATTTGATCCCGCATTCATCGCGCATTCAACCGCCGCCGGTGCGGCCGGTCGGCGAACGGTTCGAGG
>JASHVE010000135.1 GCA_030039675.1 Acidobacteriaceae bacterium
TGCCACTTTGCAGCAGTGGCTTCGGGATATAGCAACTGTGAAACCGCTCTAGCCTCGGAAATCCCTTGGAGCCGTCGACGCACCGGCGTTGCGTCGACGGCCTCTTCAGAAGATGGAACGGAAGCGGGCTTCGGCGGCGGTGACAAAGACCGGCACAGGTGCTCAGTGTTCCAGCCGGCGGGCTTTGCGGCGCTTCAGGAAATCGTGTGTCCGCTGTGGAATGCACCGCATTGCTGTTTCCTGCCGGCCTTTCCGGACTCGTGGATTCAGGCCTCGGATACGGCATTTCCAAAAACGTCCTCGATGCGATCAGGACGGCCATCAGGCCTGCTTACCGTCTTTCATTCCCCGCACCCACAAGGTGTTCACGTCGCTCGCATTGTGGATCTCCATCACTGGAGCCGAGGCAGGAGCCTTCACATGAAAGAAGTCTGCACCGTCTACGTCTTGGAGAATGAAAGCCGGCCGCGCATCGTCGGCCATCGCGGCGATTTCGACATTGCTCATCTCGATGTTCTTCACGTGGCGTACGTAAAAGCCTTGCGAAGGCATGTCGCCAAACATATTCGGTTCAGGGTATTTCTGCTCATCTTCAAGCGGTTGTGCGGCAGCCTGCTCCTTTGTACCGCCGCCACGGTGCTGAATGTAGATGTGATGCAGTTTGACGTCGCGAATCTCGAAACCAGGCACGCCACTGATGATGCATCCCAAATGCGAGGCCGAATTTGAGCAGACAACATTGCTCACGATGATGCGTTGCAAGGTGCCGGTCCTGGTTGAGTCCGCAGGCCCACGCAACCGGCTTCCCAGGCGCATGAAGATCGGTGCGGAGACGATGTCGCGCATGGTGATGTTGGTGATTGTGACATCTTCGAGCAGCGCCCCGTCGACGGTTTCGAGCGCCAGCCCCTGACAGCCGTCGAAGACACAGTTCGAGATGGAGATGTTCTTGAAGCCGCCATTCGATTCGGTGCCCAGCTTGATGCGGCCGGTGTGCGGCACGCGCCTGGAGGGATCGAACTTTTTCCAGGTTCCATCGATCATGGTTCCGTCTTCGTAGGCGCCGGTCACATAGCAGTTCGTGATCTCGATATTTTCAGTGGGCCGCAAATAACCCAGAGCAAAAGAGCTCTTGGGCACGATCGCATCGTCCCACGGCGAGTTGACGGCGCAGTTGGCGATGCGCACATTGCGGCAGCAATCGATATCCATGCCATCGCGATTGGTGTCGATGGTCAATCCATCAATGAGCAGATTGTCGACACCGGTCGCCAGAATGCCGAACCACCCGCCCTTGAGGATCTGCAAGTCGCGCAGGACGACGTTGCGGCAGCTCTTGAGGCTGATGGATTTGTTGGCGACGCCCTGCGTCCGTCGGTTGGCCCGATTGTGACTGTCAGGGCTGTTGCTGCGCGTCAAACCTCGTCCCCAAATGCGGCCGGGGCCGTAGATCGCAACATCGTGAAGATCGTCGCCCCAGATCAGGCTGTTGTGCCAATGATTGTGTCCGTAATCTTGATATGCCTCCCACGGCTGCGCAGGCTCAGGCTCGTCATAGCCGCCAGGCTGGCCCTCGGGCAGAGGATCGGCCGCAACGATCACAGCGCCCTGTTCCAGATGAAGCGCCACATTGCTCTTGAGCCGGATCGAATAACAGAGATACTGCCCCGCACCAAAGCGAACCATGCCCCCTCCGCTCGCAGCGGCCGCTTCAATGGCGCGATTGATGGCCGGAGTGTCGATCGTTGTGCCATCGCCTCTTGCTCCGAATGCCGTTACATCGAATGTTTTCGCAGGCGCGCTGATGGTCTGAGCAGTTTGTCCGTGCGCCCCTTCTAATGTCGCTGGAACGAGCATCCCCGCTGCTCCGGCCGCGCCTGCACCGGCCAGCTTGAGAAAATCTCTCCGCGCACTCTTCTCCATTGGATTCTCCTGAAAAACTCAAGACGATCTTGTGGGACGGCGTGGGTCGGTGCCAGGTGCACCGACGCTCTTCGAGCGGCGATGCGCGCTAGGAGACGCTGCGCACTTTCACCTGCGATTCGCCTGCTCCATTCTTGAAGGCCACAGGAGAGGCAGCTTTCGAAAGATCACCACCCTCGATGATGATTCCCTCATTGGCTTCGCCTTCGAGTTGTAAAAAGGGCGAGGACGGAGTGAGTACGCGCGCGGCAGTGATAAGCGTTTGCCTGGAATCGATGAAGCGAAGCACGGACTCTGCGTCTTTGTTTCCCTCGACACTGAATCCATTGAACACGGCGTCTTCGACGTGATCGAAAATCACAGCGGGCCTCAGTTCCGGAGCGCTTACCTGGAAACGCACATTCTGAAACGTCAAGCCGCGGGCGTTGCGGGCGTAGAGGCCATAAGCCGGTATCGGACCCAGTTCGAAGTACTCGCCAAACACCTTGGGAATATCACGCCGTGCAGCTTCCTCCGCAGTACCACCGCCGCCGAAGGTCAGATGCACATTGCTGAATGAGATGTTCTGGAGAAGCGCGTCATCGATGGCGTTGAGAACGATGGCAGAATGCGCTTCTCCCGGCCGGCTACCGACGCCAAGCGTCCCTTCGGAAAGCTGGTGCGGAGGGTTGGTGGTCACGTTGCCCTGAATATTACTGAAGGAGATATTGCGCACCACGACGGGCGGCGGCGGTTCCGGAAGAGGCGCATCGCTGGCTCGGGGCCGTCCCCTGCCGATGCTGATGCTGATCGGTCCAGTCACGTCATCCAGCACGAGATCAGAGAAAGAGATATTCTCGAACCGTGAGCCCGGATCGCCCTGGAACTTCATTGGACAGCCATAAACTTCGTGCAGCACGCAATTGGAAATTGCGATGTTGCCCGCGTGGCCGCCGCCAAAACGGAAGACTGACCAGCGGGTGCTGAAGTAAGAGTTGGTCACCGTGATGTACTGGCAGGAGCCGAACATTGCGCAGGCGTCATCACCGCACTTCACAATGCAGTCGCTCACTGTAGCGTATTGGGTGCTGATGAAGTGGAACCCGTCATTATTGCTGTTAACGCGATTGTGAATGTAGATGCCGTCCAGGTGGATGCGCTGGCTCTCGATGATGCGAATGCTGTGATAGGCGCAATCGAGCAGTGAGATGTTGCGGACCGAGACATTCTCGCTTTGATAAACCAGAACATGGTAAGGGCGTTTATTGCCGCCGATGCCGCTGGGCGGCGGCGTGCCGCGCACCGGAGAGTGAAATTGAGCACCCTGACCGTCGATCGTCCCCGGGCCTTCGATGGAGACGTTCGTCACCTTTACCGCGAAAAGCAACGCCCAGTTTCCGTCGTTGAGGGTTGTATCGCCACGCAAAGGAATTGCGTCGACCGAGTGGTACTGCTTGCCGTCTCCACTGCCCAGCAGCGTGCCGCCTGCAGCGATGTGCAGCGTCACGTTGCTCTTGAGCTCGACTGTGCCGATGACGAATGTACCCGCCGGCACCAGCACAGTTCCACCGCCGTCCCGGCTGCAGGCATCAATCGCCGCCTGCACCGCGGCTGTATCTACCATCGTCTTGTCACCCTTCGCACCGTAACTGCGAATGTTGTACACCCGTGCGCCGAGATCGTCTGTGTTGGGTGCGGGTTTTGTGCGGGCCGACGCCTCGTTGTCATCAAGCAGACCTGCTGTAATAACCGCTCCCGCGGCTGGGAATGCCATTTTTCCAAGCCATTCGCGCCGCGATAGGCGTGAACCATCAGAAACCGTAGTATCGCTCAATGAAGTGTCTCCTCGAAGAAAGGCACGGATTAAGATAAATACAACAAGCTTAAAAGAAAGCTCCGATTGCCGCCAACGCAGCGCGATAGCAGCAACCGGAGAGAAGTTGAGCTAAAAATCGAGACGCAATGCGATCTGCATTACACGGGGACCTCCAAGGCTGCCCGTGTTGCCGGTACCGGTCAATTGCCCAAATGTCGAACTAGTTTGCGCATTGCCCGAGCCCTGAGAGTTGGCATTTGCGAAAGTGGCAACCGCAGTGGTGGCGGTGGACCCGCTATTGTTCAGCGCGTTGAATTCCGTGTGGTTGAAGGTGTTGTAAGTTTCCACACGCAACTGCAAGGTGACTTTGTTTTCGATGGGTATGTTCTTGAACAGCGCGGTTTCGAAATTGGTATAGCCGGGCAGGAAGAAATTCACCTTGGGGGCAAACACTCCGTTGCCCGTGGAGTACTGGGTCGCGGCCACACCGCTCGGATGGGCCACAGTGGGAACCTGGGCTGCGCTGCCGGCGATCGGCGGCTCGATGCAAGATGCGTTGAACCACTGGTGGAAGGTCCTGGTGCCTTGTGTCTTGTGCCACGGATCGCAAGTAAGAACAACGCGAGGGCTGTCGCCGCCGCCCGTCACATTCTGGCCGTTGCTCAGGCTTAGAGAGATACTGCCTGGCGGGCCGCTGTAATACTCAGCAAAGCCAGAGACCTGCCAGCCATCGAAGGCCTGGCGCGTAATGACGTTGTTCCACCCGGAATCATCGCCCATCATGCGGCTTGCGCGCGGCAGCGCCCACAGGTAGTTGATGACCAGCATGTGTTTCAGGTCCCATGAAGCTGGGCCATACTGCCAGGCGCGCATGTTTTGGTAGAGCGGCCCACCGCCGTTATAGCTATCGATGTAGTCCATGGCACGGCCGAAGGTATACGCGCCACCAAACTCGAGGCCGTTGCGGAAGCGCCGCGTAACGCGAACCTGCAGGGCGTTGTAGTTGGCAGTGAGGGTGTACAGCTGATAGCTGATCGAGCCCAGGCCCGGATAGGGGGCGTAAAAGTTGGTCGGAAGAATCGAGCTTGCGGTGCACTGGGCGCTGGAATTTTCGGCAGAGCAGTACTGGTTCGCCAGCGCAAACTGCGCTCCGTAAGGCACCTCGTTGATGGGAGCCGTATAAGAGGCATGCTTGGTGAACGTCCCAACGTATGCCACATCCAACACAATGCCAGCCTTCATCTCTTGCTGAACGCCCAGGGTGGCTTCTTCCGCATACGGGACCGAGCCATGAAGAGGCAGGGCATGGCCAATGCTGAAGGGCGAACTCAGGTTGCTGATGCCGGCAGCGGCATAGTAGTTGGGTGCCGTGGAAGTGGCGCTGGAGTAATACTGCGTGGGGCCGTTGGTGGTGGGCGCGTTGTTGGTCAGGTCGCCTTCCTGGCCGGAGCGCGCACGTGTGTTGTAGTACATGCCGAAGCCGCTGCGGATCACCGTCGTGGGTCTCACAGCCCATGCGAAACCAACCCGCGGAGCCCAGAGCACGCCATTGCCGTAAGTGGTTCCCTCTGGATAACCAGGTGTCTTCACATAAAGGATGCCGTTGTTCTGGTTGCCGGTATTGGGTACCAGCAAACCCGCATAGGACTTGGGATAGTAATTGCCATTGTAGGTGGCGGAAAGAACATTGTTGCCGGAGCTATTCTTCGTGAAGCCGTATCCGTACAGTGCAGGAGCATTCGCCGGGTTATAGAGGCTGGGAACAAAGTTATTGCCGTTCGGGAGATTCTGCGCCATCGCGTACGAGTTGCGGATGCCCGCATCGACCGTGAGATTGTGAAACGGCTTCCAATGGTCCTGGTAGTACCACTCCAGGCGGTTGGTGAGCGGATCGTAGGTCACGAGTTGCGTGTCCTGGCTGTAGGTGTCGATGACGCCCATGACCGCGTTACTATAGGCGAAGTTGGTGTCGTTGGGATCGCTCGTGTCTTTTCCGAACTGGAAGTTTCCGACACGGTTGTGGTTGATCTGCCTGTAGATGTCCCTACTGCCGTCGATGCCCGCAGAGAAGGT
>JASHVE010000136.1 GCA_030039675.1 Acidobacteriaceae bacterium
GGTGGGCCACTGCGTGCACCATGTCGCGCTGCACCCCTCGCGGCCGGAAGTTCTCTTCATGCAGAAGCATTGGGACGTGATGCGCTCCGACGACGCCGGCGAGAACTGGCGCGAGATCAGCGGCAACCTGCCCACCGATTTCGGTTTTGTGATCGATGTGCACGCGCACGATCCGGAGATAGTCTATGTCGTGCCGATCAAGAGCGACTCTGAGCACTTCCCCGTAGATGGCAAGCTTCGCGTCTACCGCAGCCGGGCAGGCGGCAACGAGTGGGAGCCGCTCAGCAAGGGCCTGCCCGAAAAAGACTGCTACGTGAACGTGCTACGCGACGCTATGGCCGTCGACCGGCTCGATGACTGCGGCGTCTACTTTGGTACCACCGGCGGCCAGGTCTACGCGTCTTCCGATTCGGGCGACACCTGGGCTCCCATCGTCCGCGACCTGCCGGCCGTGCTTTCGGTTGAGGTGCAGACGCTGCAATAAATGTCGGGTCGAACGGAACCGGTAGGCCGGGGTTTTAACCCCGGCAATCGAAACGCCCAAATGAGACTGGGGCTTTACAGCATTTTCGGAATTACTGTAGATCGAAAGCATGAACTCAAGTGGCTTTTTCATCAAGAAAAAGCCACCTTTCACTGCTCTCAAAATGTCTATATGTATTCCGAAAATGCTCTAACCCCCGAGGAACCGTTGGTCTTCCCGTGACTCAAATCCGCGTCCAGCTTCCTTACCATCTGCGCAACCTCGCTCACGTGCAGGGCGAGGCCGTCCTCGACGTAGTCGCGCCCATCACCCTCCGCACTGTGCTCGACGCCATCGAAGCCCGCTACCCCATGCTGCTCGGCACCATCCGCGACCACGAAACCGGCCGGCGCCGGCCCTTTCTGCGCTTCTTCGCCTGCGAAGAAGACCTCTCGCTCAACTCGCCCGACGCGCCGCTGCCCGAGGCCGTGACCCAGGGCCGCGAGCCTTTGCTGATCATCGGTGCCATCGCCGGCGGCTGATTTGTTCGGTCATTCCTGGCTCGCAAGATACTTCTTCATCGGATCCCAATAGCGCATGTGCCATCCCCGGTCGAGATGGTCGAAATCACCAGCGGGAAAGCCGGTATGGTCGAGCGTCAGCGTGGTCCCTGCGCCATTCTGCTTCAGCTCAAAATGCACGATCGAATAAACCCCTGCCTCCCACGACGTCGGCCGCCACGCCTGCACCAGGCGTTGGGCCGCAAGGATCTCGATGTTGCGCCCTTCAATCAAACCGCCAAACGTCGAGAACGCCCCGCCCGGCTTGGGATCGATCGTCGCCGGCATCCCGGTAAATGCGGCAAACAGCTTCGCATCGAGAAGCAGATCGAAGATGCGCTGCGGCGCAGCCTGCAGTTCGATCTCCTGATGCAGCGATGTTCGCTCCGCGTTGGCTGCCGTCGAGGGCGTCTGCTCCATGGCAGGCTGCTGCCCAAGCGCGCGGAATCCCGCCAGAACGCTCCCCGCAACAACGGCCGCCGCCTCGCGTCGCGTTAGCAACCTTATACCTTGTTTCATGCCCGTCCTCCCGATTCCGATTCATCGAAACACGGCGGAAACTTATGTTCAAGAACATATTTTCGTTGAGAGAAAATAGTCTATTCCCAAAGGAAAGAAAAAATGCCCTATCCCGCCGAGCACCACCCCGAAGTGAAAAGACGGATTGTGAACAGCGCCCGCAGGCTCTTCAACCGCCAGGGCTTTAACGGCGTCTCGCTCGACGCGATCATGTCCGGCGCGGGTCTTACCCGCGGCGGTTTCTACAGCTATTTCGAAAGCAAGAGCGAACTCTACGCTGAAGTTCTCGGCTGCTTCTTTACCGATCCTGAATGGCAAAACTGCTGGGAGGGCGTCGACGTCGATCTCAAGTCCACCGACGTCGGTCCGCAGGTAGTGCGCGCCTATCTTTCGCACCAGCACTTCGAGGATGTGGAGAACTCCTGCCCCATGGTCGCGCTGCCCACAGATGTAACCCGCTGCGACAAGCGCGTCAAACGAGCCTTCGAGACCGTCTTTGCCGCGATGGTCAGCGTCCTTGAGCGCAGTCTGCCCGCCAGGGGCCGCAATCGCCGCACCGCCGCGCAGGCCATTGCAGCCCTCTGCATAGGCGGCATGGTCATCGCCCGCGCCCTTGAGAACCGCGCCTCCGCAGACGCCCTCCGCGAAGCATGTATGCAAGTTGCGCTGGAGACCGGTGGATGGAAGCGCAAGCGCCGGCGCCGCGCAGTGAATGCATGACCTCGCTTGTTCGCCGATGCAGAGTCGCCAGGGCGCTCCGAAGGGAGAAGTCTGCGCCCGTCTTCTGCGCCATCGGTCGGTTATAATTCTGCTCTGCCTCAGGATTTCCTTCACATGCGGTTGCGATCTCCCTGGAGGACGCATGCGGCTCACGAAATCGTCGTTCTTTCTGACCCTCCTTCTTTTCTTTCCGTCTCTGAACGCCCAGCCCGCCCGGCGCATTGCCATCATCGCCGGCAACGGCCCGCTTGAGCGTTCAATCCCCGCCTATGCCATCGGCGAAAACCGCATGGTAGGCGCCCTCACCGGCAAACTCGCCGGCAAGCCCGGAATCACTCTGATCGCGCAGAACGACATCGACACGCTTCTGAAGACGCAGAATTTTCAGAACAGCGACCGCTCCTCGACGGAGACGGCCGCCCACATCGGCCGTCTGTTGGGCGCGGCGCAGATCGTGCTCGCGAACTACACCAATGGCAGCCAGAGCAGTCACCAGGAGATTACGCCTGCCTCCACCAAGGTCATTGCCAGTGTCGAGGCGGAGGGCAACGTCCGGCTCATCGATGTGGAGACGGGTGCAATTCTCGCGCAGCCCTCGTCTTCCTTCAAACAGGATGCGGTTGCCACCGAGACCAGAAAGTGGCCGGTTGTGAAAACAACCGGCGAAGGTCTGCAGGCCACGCTGAATGATCTGTGGAGCAAGGCCACTGAAGCGATCTCGCAAGACCTCGCCGACAAGCTGGCAACCGCGTTGGCTCAGGCCCCGGCCGCGCCCGCCGGCGGCATCCTCGTCGCCGGTATCGTGAATGGCAGCGTCCTCATCAACAAGGGAACGAGTTCCGGCATCAAGCAGGGCGAGCAGCTGCAAATTGTCCGCATGGTCTCCACCGGCCTTACCGATCCCGCAACCAACCAGATGATTCAGCAAAAGCAGCGCATCTGCGTGCTCACCGTGACCGACGCCGAGGAGACGAATGCCTCGGGCACCTGCGCCGGCGGCGTGCCACAGAGGAACGACATGGCCGAGCCTCTGCAGCCTTAAACCGGGATAAAGGCGGGCGGCCCACGTCTTACGGGAATAAACTAACCACAAAAATGGGTGCCCCATCCTTGCGATGTTTTTCAATCGCAAGGGTGGGAAACCGCCGATCTCAATCAGCCCTTCTCATTCAAGCACCCATTTTCGTGTTGGTTGAAGTTGGCAGACCAGGGCCACCCGCCAGAGGCACGATAGACCAAATGCAGCAGTGCTCTTTCAGAGCATTGCACACTCCCGTCAAGGCCGGCACCACCTAGCGCCGCTTAAGGAACCTCTGAAGAACTTCCCGCCCACGGGTGGCTCGGGAAGTTCTTCAGAGGTTCCCTGATATGGAGTGACCTGTCTACCCCTGCACATCTCCGGGGTTGTTTTTGTTGTTCGAGGACAGGGCCAGCGGCAGCCGAAGCAGATTTGAGCGACGATTGATCAGTCTGATATTCGCGGGTCGAAACCGCATGGTCATGATCCGTCGGGAGCTGCCTCTGACTAAAGTCGCGAGTCCGGCTGAGCCTGTCGCATAGGGAAGACGAGGATTCTCCTTCGTGCTTGCTGCGGCTGCGGCTGGCTCTGTCCTCGAGTTGGGTGGAATTGTTCATCTGTCGTTTCGTCTTTGCTTTTTCATTCCTTGGGAGGTTTTGTTTTTGTTGTTGTTTGTGGTGATGGTCCGTTATGCCGCCATCTTCAGCTTGTTGGCCGCTTCCGTCTTGATCCCGATGGCCCATATAAAGCCCAGCAATTCGCGTCCCACAGCAGTGACGATCTTGCGTTGATCCTTACCCGCTGCCGACAGCCTGGCATAGCGCTTCGTGAGCCGGATTTGCGCCTTCCAGGCGACCTCCTTGATCTCTTCGGCAATTCCTTCCTGTCGCTTTCGCAGACGAAGTCCGATGCCTGGCCGCAGCCGATAACTCCAGGCTGCTTCGACGACGATGCGTCTGAGGTGCGCGTTGCCAGTTTTGGTGATGCTCCCGCGTTGCTTCCGCTTACCGCTGGAGTTCTCGCTGGGAACCGCGCCGCTATAACCCATCAACTGCCGCGCGGTCTGAAAGCGGGAGATCTCGCCGAGCTCAGACACAATCGTTACCGCAGAGATCTCTGCGATACCACGCAGGGCTTGCAAGCCCCTGACAACTTCCTGCATCTCGGGCGAGGCCAGCTTGATCGCATCGGTGATCGCCTGCTCCAGCCGTAGCACCCGCTCGCCCATGTGCTCGACCTCGTGCAGATAGTCCAGCCGCGTGAACTCCTGGGCCGGTTGCTCGAAACGAAGTCGCCCGATCCAAGTCATATACAGGCCGGTCCACACCTTGATCTTCGTCTCTGGACGCCGTCCGGTACGCAGAAGAAACTTACTCAACCGATGCCTTGCTCGTAACTGATCCGCTTTTGCCGCTTCGCGTGCCCGCACCAGATCGCGCAATGCCTCGAAGCCCTCATTCGGAACCCACACCGCCGTCAGATCGCCGGCCCGATGACTGCGTGCCAGCCGCTCGGCATCCCGCCGATCCGTCTTTACCCGGTCGCCGGCCTTGACTGGAATCAGCGTCGGCGCTATCACCGCGCAATCGACTCCCAGTTTGCTCAGCTGCCAGTAGAGAACATAGCCGGTCGGACCAGCTTCATAACAGGCCCGCAACTTCTCTACCGGACCGAGCTTCTTGACCAACTTGCGAATCGACTCTTCCCGGTTGGCTATGGTTCCCAGGCTGAGCACCTCGCCGTCCGGTTCTGCAATAGCCACCGCTATCGTCTCGGCGTGGACATCCAGACCCAAAAATCGTACCTTTTCCTTCATGACCGGTTCCTCTCCGCTTGTGGCTCTGAACTGTGTTCCTCTTCGGCTCACAGCTTAACCCACGGCCAGCGCAGGGGCACCGGTCACTCCATGATGACTAAGCCAATCCTCCATGAGTCTCGCCCTCCTCATTCATCGCCGCTGAATATTTAAGATGCCAAGAATCAACGCCAGCGCGCTGATAGCGAGAAGGCCCCGAAAGGAGGCAAATGAGCGAACTTCCCAGCTTATCCAGAAACCCATTCCAGCCACAGCCACCAGAAGCCATCCACGAGCCAACTGCATTGGGAGCTCCCTGCTAGCCATCTAGGCACTTCTCAGACAGAAAAAGTCTGCTGATTTTTGTAGACCAGAAAGAATCCGGCCGGTACAAGGAAAATAGTGAGCGCGACAGAGACCAGAAGACCGCCTACGAGTGCCCTCGCCAGCGGAGCGTAAGATTCACTGCCTTCGCCGAGTTTCAAAGCCATCGGGAGAAGCCCAATGATGGTCGCGAGCGATGTCATGAGGATCGGACGCAGACGCACGCGGCAGGATTCGATCACCGCCTCTGCAACACCCTTTCCTTCGCTTCTGAGGTGATGAGCAAACTCGACGATCAGAATACTGTTCGACATGGCAATGCCGGCAAGCATGACGACTCCCATCAACGACATCACGTTCATCGTCGTACCGGTAAGGACAAGTGTAATCAGCACGCCAATAATTCCCGGAGGAAGCGCGAGCAAAATGATGGCTGGGTCAATGAACGATCGAAACTGAGCGACAAGGATGAGATACAGCAGGACGACTGAGAGACCGAGGCCAATGGTAAAGCTGCGGAACGACGCGTGCATTGCTTCCGCGCTGCCATGCACTGTCACGTTCACATTCGATGGAACATGAAGCGCAGCCAGGACCTGTCTCACCTTGTCGTCGGCGCTGCCAAGGTCTTCGGTCGCCGGCCTCACATAGATATCGAGCTTGCGTCGTATTTGGTAATGATCGACTTCCGTAGGTGCACGCATTGGCTCGACACTTGCCACCATGCCGAGACGCGTAGGCTGACTCACACCGTCTGCGTGCAAGGGAATCGATTCGAGATCCTGTACCGTGTGAATCTGCGCTTCAGGGTATTGGACGGTGAGAAAGTAATTGTTTCCATTTTTGTTGTCGATCCATAGGTTCGGAGCAATCATCTGATTCGAGGTGAGGGATGTGATGACATTGTCGAGCACCTCTTTCTCCGTAAGGCCGAGCTTGGCTGCATGCAGCCGGTCTACGTTGATACGAAGAGACGGATAATCGAGGTCCTGGGGGATAAATACATCGGCGACGGTCGGCGACCTGCGCAACTCGCTGGCAATCTGCTGCGCTACATCATTGTCCTGAGTAAAGTTTGCGCCTGAAATCTGAATGTCAATTGGTGCCGGAGCCCCCATATTCACAACCGCATCGACCAGGCTCCCGGTTGAAAAATAAGACGACAGCTCCGGCATCTGCTCTGCGAGCCGGTTCTTGATTTTTTGGATGTAGGCATAGCTACCCATGCGATGGTCTGGCGTCAGCCCAACCTGAATGAAGCCGGTGTGCATGGCAGCATTCGGCGTGTAGATCGCAGAAAAGCCATTATCGACGCCGATGTTGTCGACGATGATGCCCAGGTCTTTAGGCGCTATAACCTGTTTGATGATTTGTTCGGCTTTGGCGAATTCGCTCTCCGTGACATCTAGCCTTGTGCCGGAAGGCGCTTTGATATTAATCACAAACTGTCCTGCATCGGTCTGCGGGAAGTACGAGAAACCGAGAAATGCATAGAGCGACAGGCTGACAGCAAAAACAATTCCGAATCCTGCCAGAATTCGAACTGGTTGTTGCAGTACCCGCTTTACCAGAACCTCGTACCGGGAAAGCATCTGTTCAAAGCGGCGATTGAACGCGGCGTTGAATCTTGTCCCCCATCCAGGGCGGCCACTCAGAGTGCGTGCCTCACCGGAATCAGTTTCCGAAAGATGCTCGGGATTGTCCAGCTTGAGATACTTCGAGCAGAAGAGGGGCACCACGGTCATCGCGACAAAGTAGGATGCGGCGAGCGATATGACGACCGACAGCGCCATGGCGGTGAACAGGAACTTGCTAACGCCTTCCAGCAACGTAACCGGAAAGAATACGACGGCGGTTGTGAGCGTAGCAGCCAGGACCGGCAGAGCAACCTCGCGGCCTCCGTTCTCTGCCGCGACGCGCTGTGACTCGCCCATCTCAAGATGACGATAGATGTTTTCAAGCACGACAACCGAGTTATCGATCAATCGGGATAGCGCTAGCGCCAGCCCGCCGAGAACCATGCTGTTGATCGAAGAACCCGTCATCTGGAGAACAATAAATGTCGCGAAGACCGACAGCGGGATGGAGAAAAAGACCGCAATCGTAGCGCGAAAACTACCGAGAAAGATGAGGATCATCAGGCAGATGAGGAATAGGCCGATGCCTCCCTCATGCAACAGAGTTTCGATGGCTGTCTTGACGAATCGCGACTGGTCAAATACGACGGAAGTGTGCATCGCGGCAGGAACGTCTACGAGGCGCTTGAGCATGTCACGAACACCGTTAACCACGGTGATGGTGTTCGAGTTTCCTCCCTGCTTGAGGACCGGTAAATATACGGATCGCTGCCCATCAACATGAACCACGTTGTATTGCAGCGCATGTGAGTCCTTGAGCTCTCCCACGTCGGACATGAGAACAGGATTTTCCCCGTTCATCTTGATCGGATATTGCTCAGCGTCTTTTAGATTGAACTGGGCATTCGAATAAATGTCGTAATCAAGGTTGCCGATCTTCACATCTCCAGCGGGCAACACCAGATTCGACTGATTTAACGCGCGAACCACGTCCATCGGACTGAGTTGCCGTGCCTCAAGTTTGTAAGGATCGACATAGAACTGAATCTGACGCCAAGGTCCACCAAAGGGCTGAGGAATCGAGGCTCCCGGCACACCGGCAAGCTGATTGCGAACGAAGTTCTGCGCGACATCTTTCAATGCGCCATCGCTCATTCCATCGCCATTCATGGTGACCAGGCAAACCGGCAGGCTGGAAGCATCGGACTTCAGCACAACCGGCGGAAACGTGCCCGGCGGCAGGTCCTTCATATCGGAGACGGCCAGATTGGCGATAGTCGCCGCGTCGGTATCCGCATTCGTGTCCGGCTGGAAATAAACGCGGATAATGCTGACGCCGTTGAGAGAGCGCGATTCAATATGGTCGATACCGCTTGCGAGCGTGAAGAACCGCTCCAGGTGGTATGTAATATTCCCCTCCACCTGCTCAGGAGGCATTCCGGAATAGAACGTTGCAACGATCACCACGGGCACGTTCATCGACGGGAACATATCCACCGGCATCCGCACGATGCTGCTCACGCCCAGGACAAAGATCATGAGGCAGGCGACGACGATCAGATAGGGCGTGCGGATGGCAAAACGAGACATGAATGATTGATCCTCAAACTGCGCGGATACTTACTCGAAATGTGGCTGAACCCGTTCACCTTCTTGAAGCCCGGAGTGGCTCCCAAGAATGACAGTCTCGCCGGGCTGAACTCCGGACATGAGTTGCACGAGCTGAGGCGACTGGATCCCCGTATTGACTGTGCGAATGTGCACGACGCCGGAGCCGTCGACGGTGTACACCCTGTTCGCACTTCCAGTGCTGTCGAGAGCGCCAATCGGAACCGCGATTGCGTCCGGTGCGTCAGCCAGATTCAGTTGGACCTGCGCGTACATGCCCGGTATCAGATCGAGCTTTGTATTCTTCAAATCGATCTCGGCAGTCATCGTGCGTGTGGAAGACTGCACACGGTCGGCAAAACGCGTCACTTTCCCTGGAAGATTTCTTCCGAGTGCCGGTACGGTTACTGTTACCGGCTCCCCATCATGGATGGTCCCCACATAAGATTCCGGAACCGGAAGCATCAGGCGCAGAGTATCGTCTTCTGCGACATGAACGACGGGCATTGCCTGAGTATTGGAAGATGTTCCGGCCTGAATCATTGCGCCATCGCTCGCATACCGCTGCGTGATCACACCGTTGAGAGGAGAAACGATCCTGGTGTATTCGAAGAGCGCATTTTCATGTTCGAGCGCCGCTTTGGCCGACTGCAAACGGCTCGTGGAGGCCTGCACGTTTTGCTCGGCCGATGCAACCTGCGCCTCTGCCTCGAGATCGCGGGAGTGCGCCACATCCACTTCCTGAAGAGGCACCAGGCCAGGCTCTTTTTTCGATACATCCAGAATGCGCGTGTAAGAAAGATGTGCGATAGCCTCAGCCGCTACGGCGCGCTTGCGATCTTCTTCCGCTGCCGACTGCTCGGCAGTCGCTGTCTGCACGTCTGCCTTCGCGCGCTGCAGATCGTCCTGCAGTTCGGGAATATCGAGAACGCAAAGGAGCTGCCCAGCCTTAACATGATCGCCAATATCGACCAGCATGTGCCGTATGTAGCCGGCCTCTTTTGCCATCACATCCACTTCGTAGTAGGGTTCGAGTTCGGCGGTAAGAGTTACATCGCTCTTCAGTTCTGTGCGAACAGCGCGGCTCGCAGCAACAACCGGAATTTCCTGAGGTGCGGCGCTTGTCTTGGCCGCGCATCCACTCAGCGCAACTCCCGCGGCAACCAGTGCCACGATGCCCATCACTTGTTTTGGAGCCAATCTCAAATCTTCCTCCCCGGCAATCAATGCAAATCACCCAGCGCAAATTGAAATGCCGACATAGAACGCAGGTAGTCGAATCGAGCGCTTGCCGCTTCGATAAGCGCTGACGTTTGATTCAACTCCGCTTGATTCAGCTCAACGATGCTGCCAAGCCCGGCGTCGTAGCGCGCCTGTGCCAGACGCATGGCGACATTTGCCTCGTCGGCGAGCCGCTGGGTTACGTCAATCTGAAGATAGGCATCGCGCGCGTCGGCCCATGTCATGCGCACATCGCGCACAACCTCAACCTCTCGCAGCGAAGCATCTTTATCCGCCGCCTTCGCCTCAAGTTTTGCTTCCGCTGCGCGAGCGGTATAGAGACCGCCGTTAAAGATCGGGATATTGATGTTGACCCCTGCCGCGCCATACTCGTGGTGGATCGTCGAGTCATGAATTGGAACCTCACCACCAGCGGCCAGCGCATTAATGGTGGGAAAGTTCAAATCTCTGTGAGCGCGGGCCTCATGCAGCGCCGATTCACTTTCGAGTTGCAGGGCCTTGAGATCGGGCCGGTTGGCGATCGCTTCACTGATGTAAGCTTTCGGATCGGTGTCCGGGCTCGCTGGCAACGGTTCGTCGGCAAGTGCGTAAGCCGTGTTGCCTTCTTCTCCCATCGATGCAGCAAGCTGCGCCTGCGCTTTTTCTACATTGCTGTCAGCACGCACAAGCGCCAGTTCCGCCTCAGAGACCATCACCTGCGCAAACTGCACATCGACCGTAGACCGCAACTGGCTTTGAGCAAGCGCGTTTAGTTGCCGCAGCGTAACGCGCCGGAAATCGAGCACGGCCTGGGCCGTCTTGCGAACGCTTTCCGCAGCCTGGGTTGCAAAATAAGCCTCCTGCACCTGCATCAATACGGACTGACGCACGCTCTCTTCATCCTGTCCAGCAGCCTTCGCAGCAAGACGAGATGATTGAACTAGGTTTGATGTGCGTCCGAAGTCCGTGATCATCTGCACCAGCGAAGCCCCACCCGCAGCCCGTGTCGAAATACTCGATGTCGTCAGTGCGCCAGCGGCAATTGCGCTGTCTCCATTGGCATCGACTGCCGTGAGATTGCCGAATGCCTGAGGAAAATAACCGGATCGGGACTCGGTGATCCGCTTGTTTGCAGCCTCGGCCCGGAACTGCTCCGCGAGCAGGCGCGGCTCATTCTTCAGCGCGCGGGCTTCCGCATTCGCCAGAGTGAGCCTCGCTGAAGGCTGCTTTGCGTTCGCATCATTAACTTGTGAACTTCCCGCATTAAATGTCAGTTGTGGAGTGCTACCGGATGCAGGAGGAGTCGAGTTTTCCTGAGCCGCGACAGAGATTTGAATCATGCCTAAAGCCAGGCTGAAGAACCACAGCCGAATGAGAAACTTCCTCATTTGCTCCTGTCCTCCCGCTCACGGGATGTAGACAGTTGTGCAATGTGGATAATGCGCGTTTCCTGGGCTTCGATTACTCCATCCGTCACCATCTCGATAAGCCGAGGCATTAGCCTTTCTACGGTGTCTGTTCCTTCAACGAACTCAATTCGTATCGGAAGATGCTCGCCACTCATACCGGGCCCGCCCTCTGTATGAATCCGGTGGTGAATTCCGAATCCTGAGTGCCCCCGGAGGACGGTTGCTCCTGAGACACCTGCTCCATAGAGAAACGAGACTATCTCCAGGTGGAGATAGTCTCCTTCAGATGCCGCGTCTTCGTTGAGATGGATGATGACCCTTTGAGCAGGTCCGGGTGAAAGCATGTTTCAGTCCTCGGTGCGGAATCTATTTCGTCTCGTTGACCTGCAGGAGGGCTGTACTTCCGGCATAGAGCTTTACAGAGTGACCACGGAGAGCCAGAGTGAAAGTTCCGCTGCCGTCCTGTCCATTACCTGCCAGGTAATCTCCGCCAAACCCGTAGGCTCCGCACGCGTCTGGGGAAAAGATCGCAATGGACTGTTCCGTATCGGTTCCATTGCAGGCCCCCGACGCGATCAGCCGAGCGAAGACGCCATTTTTACGGTTGTACCCGATGGCGTCACCGTCCTCTGTTTGGATCATCCTGCTCAATGGAGAGAATGTGGTTCCACCGATCAGAATCATCATTCCGACGTGGTCGGTATCATCGGTGCTGTGCGGATACGTCGCATCTTTTGAATCGTTCGCGTTCGCGATGGCCCGGACCGCGAGATTCACGGGAATCGCAGCATCACCCGCTTCCAACTTGTCGAAATGAATCGATAACATCGATGGTTTCTGATGCGCATAGGGTGTCTGGTCGAAATGGAAGGCCTCAAGTGCAGCAACGTGGCCAATGAGAAGCGCACCCTTCGAAATATTTCTGCCATCAGGAAGAACAATTACCTGCATCGTCTTCGCTATGACTTGATCCCCAACCTTGGCTTTCTTCGTGTCAATCGAATGTTCGAAGCGGACAGGGATGGCGGTGGCCTGCGGCAGCACCTGCGACTGTGCAGACACAGTGGCCGCAGTGGCACATACGGCGAGATTGGTTGCTCCCAAAACGAGGCTTCCAAGGATCGAGGCAAGGGCGGTTCGCATCTTCAAAAACTCCTGAGGGAAGATTCCGACTCCCTGATCAAACCACGGAGTAACCTTAAGCAATTCTGAAGTTTGTCTGAAGTGTTGGTATTCCAGCGCTATGCCCGTTCACACTGCGTTAAAGTTTGAAGAATGGGCACATCGGCCGAAAATATCCTGAGAATTCTCGTCATTGAAGACGAGCGGAAGCTCGCCAGTGCCATTGCCGAGGGCCTTGAGGGGAACGGCTATGAAGTAGCACTTGCAGACTCCGGTGAAACCGGAATCCGGCAGCTTCGTAACGCTGCCTTTGATCTGGTTCTTCTCGATGTGATGTTGCCGCGGCAGGGTGGCTTGGAAACGCTGCGCGAGATGCGCCGCAGCGGCTTCCGGACACCTGTGCTGATCCTCACCTCGCGTGGCTCAGTCGATGACCGGGTTCGCGGCCTAGATGCCGGCGCAGATGACTATCTGGTGAAACCCTTCGCGTTTCCTGAACTCCTTGCGCGCGTCCGGGCTTTGCATCGGCGCGCTCATCATGAAAGCACTTCCATCCTCCAACTAGGCGATCTCCGTATGGATGTAAGCGGCCGGGTGGCAACGCGGGGAAATATAGCCCTTGATCTGACGGGCCGTGAGTTCGATCTGTTGGAATATCTTTTGCTGAACAGTGGCTCCGTCGTGTCGCGCGAGATGGTTGCTCGCGATGTGTGGAAGACGACGGTTCGCTACACGTCTCTCGACAATGTCATCGACGTCCACATCGCGCGAATCCGCAAGAAACTTGACGATCCTTTTCCTGTGAAGCTGCTTCATACCGTCAGAGGATTAGGCTTTGTCCTTCGCAGGGCAGAGGACAAATAATGCGCCTCAGGCCTCGATTTATTCGCGACCGGCTCACGCTTTGGTATGTCGGTATATTCGGGGCCGTGCTCGCCGTCTACATCTGTGGGGCCTGTGCTCTGCAGTACTGGCAGCTAAGCGATCAGCTTCACCACGCCGAAATCGAAGACCTGGAAACGGTTGAGGGCTTGCTGTACTTCACCCCGGATGGCCGGCTTTTGCTGCACGAGGACTATCATAGCCACCCTCAATCGCGCCTTCTGCTGGATCGCTACATGGAGGTATTGAGTCCCAACGGAGAAGTTCTGTTTCGCAATGACCGGCTCCGAGACATGAACATTGGTGGTACTCCGGCTCCACATGAGGGCGAAGTAGGCTACGCATCACAGCGAATACAGTTGGCCGACGGAACACCAATTCTCGCAATAAGCCATCTACACTTTTTTCAAGGCAAGCCGCTGCTAATTCGACTGGCTTACAGCACCGAGCCGCTCAGGGAGCGGCTTTTCGAGTTCATTGGATTGCTAATGCTAGCCATGCCACTTGCTCTGGTTGCAGCAGCCTTTGCCGGTTACCGGGTCGCTGGCAAGGCGCTCAATCCGCTCGAACAGATGGCGCGGCAGACTGAGCAAATTACGGCGAAACGGCTCGATGAACGTATCCCTGTGGACAATCCTAACGACGAACTAGGGCACATGGCCCGTGTTCTAAACGGATTGCTCGCACGACTCGGAGAGTCATTCGAAAAACTGCAACACTTTACATCTGACGTTTCACACGAGTTGCGCACGCCGCTTGCCGCGATGCGCAGTGTCGGCGAAGTCGGATTACAAGAAGACCACAGCACCGAAAAGTATCGCGACATCATTGGCAGCATGCTTGAAGAAGTCGCCAGGCTCACAGCAATGATCGATACGCTGCTGACGATTGCTCATGCGGAATCGGGAGTGATCGAACTGCATCGTTCGGTATTCACGCTGATGGACCTGGCGCAGGAATCAGCCAGCGTCGTTGGTGTGCTCGCAGAAGAGAAGAAGCAAATAGTGTCTGTTTCTGGTGACAATCAGATCTCCGTGTCGGCGGATCGCAGTTTTTTGCGAATGGCCGTTATCAATCTCTTAGATAATGCTGTCAAATATTCGCCCGCCGGAAGCGCTATACGCATAAGCCTATCCAGCATCGAGGGGCGAGATGATCAAGCCGACCAAGTGCGACTTGCCATCGAAGATGAGGGGCCAGGCATACCGGAGGATAAGGCATCTCGGGTCTTTGAC
>JASHVE010000013.1 GCA_030039675.1 Acidobacteriaceae bacterium
CTGGATCGAGGATGCAACGCTCGTCTCGGCGCCGTCGCTCTACATGCTCGCTTCTGCGAAGCCTTCTTCAGAATCCGGCCGCAAGGCGCTTGTACTTGGCGATGCGCTATCACCGGGACCCGACTATCCCGAGTTACCGAATGCGCCGGTGGAGATGGAGAGAATCGAGAAACATTTTGCTGCCGGCTGGCAAACCATCTTGGTTCGCCAGCACGCAAACCCCGCGGCTTACCTGGCCAGCAATCCGCAGCAGTATGCTTATATCCATTTTGTTGCGCATGGAGTGGCGAGCCAGACGGATCCGCTCGATTCAGCCATCATTCTTTCGCCCACAAACGGGGCGGACGATTCCTTCAAGCTCTATGCACGCGACATTATTCAGCGGCCGCTGCACGCGCGTCTTGTGACGATCTCGTCGTGCTATGGCGGAGGCACGCGGTCCTACGCGGGCGAAGGGCTGGTGGGCCTTTCGTGGGCCTTTCTGCGCGCCGGCGCGCATAACGTAATCGGTGCGCTGTGGGAGGTGAGCGACGATTCGACCCCCGCACTCATGGACTCGCTTTATCAGGGTCTCGAGCAGGGATTGCCGCCCAGCGTCGCGCTGCGCCAGGCCAAGCTCGCCATGCTGCATGGACAAGGCAACTTCCGCAATCCGTTCTTCTGGGCGCCTTTCCAGATCTATACGGGCCTTTGAAGTACGCGCGGGAATCGTTGCAAACCCCAGGTCCAGAATCTGTGACGGGGCACCGCAGGCGCCATGGCGAACAACGGTGAGCCAGGTCCGGGGTCTTGGTCTTCGCCATTGATGCCAGCCGTATTGCCGGAGATGCCGGGTGCATCCTGGTCGTTGCCGGAACGCCTGACGGACGCCGTTTTCCTTAGTTCCAACAGCACAGAGCTGAGGAAGCCGAGCCCGTTGCCGAAAGCGCTGCGCAACATGGCTGTCATGCCGGCATAGAATGACGCGGCGCAGCTGGTGCCCGTGTAGCCGTACGAGATTCCATTCACGAAGAATCCTGAATACGCAACGGCAGAGCCCAGGTCGGGGATGGCGTGGCCACTGTGCGTAACGTCGGGCTCATGGCCTTCGATGGTGCCGGTTGCGAACTGCAGGGACGCGGCAGAGAGCGCTGCGGAGGCGGCCATAAGGCCAGGCAGGCCGGGCTGGAGTTGCGGAGAAGCGATGGGAGCAAGATTCGGCGCGGCGAGCAAACGCCACCTACCGTTGTTCAAGTCGCACACAGAGATGAAGACGCTGATGCCGAGCGCGGCGACCTGGTGGAAGAGTTCGTCGATGAGATGCGCGGAGGAACCGCTGGCGGATCTGGACGAAGCGTCTCCGTTCTCATACAGTCCCAGGCTGAGGCTGAGCACGGTGAGCTGTTTTTCGCGCTCGG
Organism: Acidobacteriaceae bacterium; assembly: GCA_030039675.1. GTDB lineage: Bacteria > Acidobacteriota > Terriglobia > Terriglobales > Acidobacteriaceae > Telmatobacter. Next base: position 1,398 of record JASHVE010000013.1, read on the forward strand.
GCAACAGAACACGCGTGAGGAACTTCAGATAACCTTGCTCGGTGGCCTCGGTGAAGTAGACATTTACCCGGGCCCCCTGGGCAACGGTCACAGAGGTAGCGATGTCCTGGGTCAGCTCCAGAGTCGCATTGTCTGCCTGCTCGAGGCTGCTGATGCCGGTGATCTGGGAAGGATCATTTTTATAGGTTGTCGTCCCGACCGTAAGCTGAACATCCGTGATGGAGGCTGGACGTGTTCGATAGCCGGCGGGAAGATCCGCGAAGTAAAGATGGTCAATGTCGCTGGGAAGATAGCATGGAGATATGCCCGGAGCGCCGGGCGCCTGCGCCGCGAGGATGCCGATGGTCTCGCTGTAGGCGCCGGTGTTTGGCAGATTGAGTTTTTTGAGGACGGCGGCGACGTGCGGATAGCCGGCGCCCGCCGCTTCGCCGAGTGCGATGCCCTGCGGAGCACCCAGGAACCGGTCGTCAAGGCCGACAATCGCAACGACGATTTCGGCGAGATCGGAAGGAAGATACAGGGCTCCGTCGAATCCGCGATGCGACCGGGGCTCGTGGGTGCCGGCCGAGGCGGGCGCGAGAAACTCGGTGGCGCGCGGATCCCAGTAACACTGCAGCGCGATGCCAAAAACGGCATTCACCTGCGCGGCGGTGCCCAGAATCGAAAGCGTGCGACGGCCTGCATGCGCCTCGAGCACGGTCATTCCCCGGCGATGGAAGAAAGCTGAAGCGGCTTCGAGCTCGGCAGGGTCTGCCGCATAGGTCTCCAAATATTCATTTGTGGAAAGGTACTGGCGGCGCGCGGACCGGTTCTTTTCAAGCCCGGCGAAATGGGATAACGGCTTGCCGGCCGGCTTGCAGCGCAATACGGCGGTGAAGGCGACTGCTTCTTCAGCGTGCAGCGGGTTGAGATGCTTGTGGCTTGCTGGCCGCGGCCGCTCACTGCCGGGCAGCCAGCGCGTGAACGCAGGGAATGCGCGCGGCTGATCCTCCAAAGACATAACTAACCCCTCAAAGCCGCCATGCTTTCCGCCTGGCGGTTAGTCGATTTGTCTGGGAGGTAGTGCAGAGGATGGCGAAACCGTTTCAAATGAATAGAGATGCCATTTTCGAGAAGGCACTTTTATCCGGCGTCGGTGCCGGCAAACAGGAACTCCCAGGAGGCGTCGAGGTAGAGCCAACGCTGCGTGCCGAACCAACTTGTAGGCAGGCTTGGCACGTGCAAAAGTGTATGGCCTCCGGTGCAGATCAGCTCGGTACCGTTCCATGCCAGGAAGGTGCGGGATGCGAGGCCCACCTGCGCCGGATGCGCCACGCGCTTGAGGCACACAGGGCACCGCCGGCGCTGGTCAAGCAGAGCCCACCGGATGCCGAAGAGGCAGATCACAAAGGTACTGAACAACTGCGCGTACTCGGAGGCGGCTGTTTGCTGCGATGCGTGCCAGTAGGAACAGTCGAGCGATACGAAGTAGGCGATGGGCAGCAACAGCGTAAATTTGGCCGCCAGATACATCCAGCGCAGGATCCGCCTCGGCCACGGCGGCCTGTGTGCACTGACGCTATACTCGCCCAGCGACACCGAGGTGATGGCTGGCAAAGCCAGCAGCGCCAGAAGAGCGGCGAAGCGGTAGATGTCCCACGGGCCGGGCGTATGCTCGCCGATGGCGGTCCCTAAATAATCCTGTTCCGAGTGATCCGCGTTGTAGACCGTGATGTTCACGCGGTCTGCCCACATTTCGGCGCGGCCCTGGCGCGTGAGATGCGCGATGATGTGCCCCGCGCCGGCGCCAAGAATCGCGATGTCCGGTTCGAGCAGCCATGCGTCGGGCTGGCCGGGCAGTTTCCATACGCGATCGGCCGCGACGCCGACGATCTTTACTTGCCGCCGGCCGATGCGCACCAGGCTGCCGACAATTCCCGGATTGCCGCCGAACTCGTTTCTCCAGAGCTTGTAGCTGAGGACCATCCGGGGCAGACTGCCGTCTGCGCCGTCATCACCGCCTGCGAACTGAATGGGAAAGCCCAGCAAAGTGAAGAGATTGGCGCTCGACATAGCCAGGCGCCAGCGGCTGGGCGGCCCGGAGCCGGCTGTCACCTCTTCCCTGCCCATGCGGTAAAACGCGAAGCCATCGAAGTAGCGGTGCTGGTGCGTGCTCCAGTCACGGTAGCGGTCGAAGGAAATGGCTGCCTTGGATGGGCCATCCTGGCCTTGTTCTTCAACGAGGATCAGCCCGGATTTCGCTGCGGATCGCCAAGGATGGCGGGCTATGCGCACTTCGGGCAGGAGAAACGCGAGAGCATAGCTGGCGGCGAGCAGAGCTGCAAGAAAGAGTAGGCACTGCACAGCCGATCCGTGCAGTGGAGCGCGCGGACTGTTCCGCCGGGCGTGGCGGCGAAGGCACCACGCATCTTGAAACGCTCCCAGGCAGAAGGCGAGGATCTCGCACTCCGTGCGCCACACAATGCCGTCCGATGACGCGCAGGCCCGGCGTACGTGCCACAACTCCGATCGCCACTCACGCCACCACTCCGCGCGTTGCGCGCCAGGAACCGCAAGCGATGCGCAGCACAAAAGGGAGAGATTCAAAGCGCACGGTGCTGCAGCGAAGAGGCGCTTCATACGGATTTGGCCTCTTCAGAGGGAATCAGCCGCTCCAGCAGCGGGTAACGCTTGCGCGAGGCCTCGAGTGTGGACTTTCCTGCCGCCGTGAGCCGGTAATACTTGCGCGGCGGCCGCTGCTCGGCATCGGCGATGGACTGCTTCTCCCAGTGCGAACGGATCAGGTCGTCGCGTTCGAGGCGGCGCATGGCCGGATAGACAGTGCCGCTGGGAAGGCCCGTCATCTCCATTACGCTGAAGCCATAAATGCAGCCGGCGTTGATCGCCTGCAGAATCATTGCCGCGGTATGCGAGAGTTTCGGGTCGGAACTCGCTGCTGAGCCCATGGGCGGATTCTAGCTATGTAGCGATCTACTTGACAATGGTTATATCGAATGCTACATAGGTATCTATTGGAAACGAGATTCTGCCCGGAGAAGGGTTGATGCTGGAGCTGGAACATCTTTTCAAAAGCTTTCGCGGCATTCCGGCCGTGCAGGACGTCTCGTTCAAGGTTGCGCCCGGCGAGATTGTGGGGTTCCTGGGGCCTAACGGCGCGGGAAAATCGACCACCGTGAAGATCATTACGGGAATGCTACGGCCAAATGACGGCCGTGTACGGTTCGAGGGCCGGGACATTCGCGAAGATCTGGTCGGCTTTCGCGCAGCGCTGGGCTATGTGCCAGAGGAGGCGCAACTCTATACCTATCTATCAGGCCTGGAATATCTGCAACTGGTGGGCCGGCTGCGCGGATTGTCCGAACCGCTGATTAAAGCCAAAGCCACAGGCCTGCTCAAGCTGCTGCAGCTTGAGTCGTGGCAGTATTCACCCATGTCCTCTTACTCGAAAGGGATGCGCCAGCGCGTGCTCCTGGCGGCGGCGCTTCTGCACGATCCGAAGCTGCTCATCTTCGATGAACCTCTTTCGGGGCTTGACGTAGTCTCAGCGCGCCTCTTCAAGGACTTGCTCGAGGTGCTGGCCGCGCAGGGCAAATCCATTCTTTACATCTCGCATGTTCTGGAAGTGGTTGAACAAATCTGCCGGCGCGTCATTGTCATCGCGAAAGGAAGGGTTCTTGCCGACGCGCCCCCATCTGATCTGACGCAGCTGATGAGCCTTCCCAATCTTGAAAGTGTCTTTGCGCAACTCGTCCAGCAGCAGGATACGACCGTAGTTGCACAGCAGATTGTCGAGGTAATGCAAATCGGCCATGTCTGATACATTTCAACGGCTCTTTACCATGTCTGAGCCGCAGATTCTGCCTTTGAATGAGCAGGCGGCTCTGGGCGAAGTGCGCGCGCCAGAGCGCAGGCAGTTCACGCATCTCGTGCAGCACTACCTCGAACGCTTTTTCCATCATGAGGCTTCCTCGCCTGATGGCGACGCCAAGGCGCGCCTCGTGCTGCTTGCCTTTGCTGCCGGCATTCCCGGATTGATGGTGGCCGTGTATCTGTGGCCGGTTTATCACCCGATACGCGGCTGGCCTCCGGGTCATCCCTCCGACGGAGGACCGCCGCCTTACTGGCTACAAGTGAACCATCACTTCTTTTTTGCCTTGTATTCGTTCGTGGTGATGGGCATCGTGACGATCTTCGAGTGGGATCTGTTTTTCCCAGATCTGCTCGATATCTTCGTGCTTACTACGCTGCCGATTCCGGGGCGCAGGCTCTTTCTGGCCCGGGTTTCTGCAATCGCGATCTTTCTTGGAGGTTTTCTCTTCGACGCGAATATCCTCGCTCCGCTGGTTCTTCCGGAGGCAACCGATCCGCCGAATCTGCTGCGCTTTCTCGCCGGGCACTTCGCGGCCGTTGCGCTCGGAGGAGTGTTTGCGACTGCGCTGGTGATGGCGCTGCAGGGACTGCTGCTCGCGGTCTTCGGCGAGCGGCTGTTTCGCAGGCTTTCGCTGCTGACCCAGGGGCTGTTTATCTCTGTACTGCTGGTGTTGCTGCTTTCGTTTCCGGTAATCTCAGGCGTGGTACCGGCGCTGCTTCAATCCGGCAGCTTTTATGTGCTCTGCTTCCCTCCTTTCTGGTTTCTCGGCCTTTATCAGCGGCTGCTGGAGGGAGCGGCTGCATTGCCGATCTATAGCAATCTCGCACAGACCGGATGCATGGCCACGGTAACCGCTGCAGCGCTGGCGCTGCTCCTTTATCCTCTGGCCTACCTTCGCAGGGTGCATCAATTGGTGGAGGGCGCTGCAACGCGGTCGGCACGCAACTGGATGATGCGTCCACTCGATCGTTTGCTACACGTCTCGATTGTGCGGCCGCCGGTGTGCCGGGCGGTGTTTCATTTCATCGGGCAGACGCTGCTGCGCGTACCGCGCTATCGCATTTATCTAGTCCTGTACGGGGGCGTGGGGTTATCGGTCATCGCGACGACGGTGCTGCGCCTGACCGCGGTGCATCATGCGGTCAAGTGGCAAGTTTCGGCGGACGGAATCCGCGCAGCGATCGGCATTGTGGCTTTCTGGGTGATTGCGGGACTGCGCGTGGCGTTCCTGTCTTCGGGCAATCAGTGCGGGAGCTGGATCTTCCGCTTCATCCACGGCAATCCGCCGGAGTTTGCGCCAGCGCTCGAACGATTGCGTGCTGCACAGACCTGGGTTTTGTTGTGGGCCGGGATCGTCACCTTCGGCGCTCTCTTAACGTCGCGCACCATCGCGCCGCCGGAACTCTTGAGCAGACCAGCTACTGCTGCGCAGATCCTGACTGCGGCGGCGATGTGTTTTCTGCTGACGGATGTTTTCTTCCTCAATGTAACGACTGTAGCTTTTACCGGAAGCCCGACCTGCGAAGAACCAAATCTTGCCTTCACGCTGCTGAAGTTCTTCACCTTCTTCCCTATCGTTGTGTTACTCCCGCCGCTCGTCGAGCATTGGATCGAGCAGAAGCCTTGGCATTTTGTCGCGGCCGCTGTCGTTGCAGCCGCGGCGCACGTGACGCTTGTGCTGCGTCATCGCAGGGTGGTGCGGGCATATTGCAATGTACCCGGCCTCGAAGAGGACGAAGAAGACTTTCCGATGAAGCTCGGCCTGCGTTATTGAGGCAGCCGGCGTAGTTTGAATCCGGCCTCACGCAGCCCTTTCAAAATATTGTTGCGATCTATCTCCCGAGGCGCCTTCCGCACTCAATTTGCGCTGGGTTAAAGTGGAGTGGTGGGGCGAGGTTTTTGCGGGAGGTAGATGATGCGCGTTCTGGCACTTATCGCGGGCATTCTATGCATGATTACCGCCCTGTTCGACGCGTTCCAGACGATCATTCTGCCGCGCCGGGCCATTGGCCACTTTCGCATTACGCGCATCTTTTATGCGCTCACATGGCAGCCGTGGGCATTTGTCGCACAAAGACTTCCCGATCCGCGCAAGCGCGAAACGGTATATAGCTTCTACGGGCCGCTGTCGCTGATTCTTCTCCTCATGATCTGGGCGGGCGGCCTGGTGCTGGGCTTTGCACTGCTCTTCTACTCGCTGGGCAGTCCATTCAATGATCCGGCGCGCCATCCGGGATTTCTATCGGACCTTTACGTCAGCGGGACTACGCTCTTCACGCTGGGACTGGGCGACGTGACACCGCACAGTGCCTTGACGCGCGGGCTGGTCATCGTTGAGTCCGGAACAGGGCTGGGGTTTCTGGCGATCGTGATGGGGTATTTCCCTGTGCTTTACGGCGCTTTTTCGCGGCGTGAGGTGAGCATTTCGCTGCTGGATGCGCGGGCCGGCTCGCCGCCTACGGCTGCTGAGCTCTTGCGGCGGCACTCCTATAAAGGCGCGGAACAGGCGCTCTCGCTGCTGCTGGTGGAGTGGGAACGCTGGTCGGCGGAGCTGCTGGAGAGCCACATCTCGTATTCGCTGCTGTGCTATTTTCGCTCGCAGCATACCAACCAGAGCTGGATCAGCGCGCTGACCGCGATTCTAGATACATCGGCTCTGCTCATTGCCGGCGTGCGCGGGCACGAGGCGCGCCAGGCGCAGCTAACCTTCGCGATGGCCCGCCACGCGCTAGTGGACCTGGCGCAAGTCTTCTCGCTCAAGCCGGTCCTCCGCGCGGAGGACCGGCTTCCCCTAGAGCGCTACGAGCGACTTTACGACATGCTGTGCGAGACCGGAGTGAGTGTCTGCCGCGACAATCAATCGTACGCGCGCCTGCGCGATCTGCGCTCGCTGTACGAGGGATATGCCGAGGCATTGAGCGATTTTCTCCACATGCCGCTGCCGCCGTGGATTCCTGCTGAGCCACACAGGGACAACTGGCTCACAGTGGCGAAGGTACGCGAGCGGACCGAAACTGCGAATCCTTCTGCGGACGCAGATGCGCAGGCGAGCGAGATACCGCATGCCATCGTTACGCAGATCGACCATCATCACGATTTTTAGATAGACCGCATGCGAGCGGCCCACGGGGTGGGTCACGCAAGACTGGTGATCGGAATCGGTCCTGAATCGATCGGGGAAAGCAACTCCGCATCTACGCGTATTTGCCGAAACCCTCAATCTGCCTGGCGCGGTATTCGCGCCGCTGGACCGGCGACGAAAGCACGGTGGAAGTGGACGTAGCGCCGAGCGCCGAAAGTCTGTCGATCAGCGCTTCGAGATGCCGGATCGAAACCACATCGGCCTCGATGATGAATGACTCCGCGCCCGTGATGCGATGGCATTTGCTGATCTCAGGGAGTTCCTTGATCGCGGCAACAGCGCGGCTCACCTGCAGATCGCCGCCGGGGATGGTGAGGCGCACGAGCACGCGGATGGGAACGCCGAGTTTGGCCACGTCGACTGCGGCGTGGTAGCCGGTGATGATTCCCGCCTCTTCGAGACGCCGCACGCGCTCGGCAACAGCCGGGGTCGACAGGCCGACCTTGCGGCCCAGTTCCGCGAATGGCTGCCGCGCATTCTGCTGCAGATTTTCCAGAATCTTCCAGGCAATGGCGTCCAGCTCTACGACGTTGGGAACGGTCCTATGGGTCATTTGGCATCGATTCTTAGGTGATTTCTGTTTTATGCCTAATCTCATTAGGCGTCAAGTGGTCTATTCCTTCAATCCTCCCTTCATTGGTCAGCACTTCCAGCCTATGCTTTGGTCGTTGCCGGTGGTGCGTGCGCGGCGCGTACTGCGGGATGCCCGGCGTTCCGGCAAAGGAGAGATTCATGAGCGCTTCCCCTCGCTCCTCCGTCGCAGAACCGGTCGCGTCGGAAATTGATTTCCTACCTCTCAAGGGAACCGACCACGTGGAACTGTATGTGGGTAATGCGCGCCAGGCTGCGTACTACTATCGCGCGGCCTTCGGCATGTCGCTCGTGGCCTATGCCGGACCGGAGACCGGCCAGCGCGACCGGGCCTCGTACGTGGTGCAGCAAGGCAAGATCCGCTTTGTGTTGACCACGCCGCTGCGCAGCGGCAACCCGATCGCCGAGCATGTTCATCGCCACGGAGACGGCGTACGCGGGATTGCTCTGTTGGTAGACGATGCTGGCTCCGCGTGGCGAGAGACGACGCGCCGCGGTGCAATCAGCGAGGCCGAACCGTATGTGCTCGCGGACGAGCATGGCCACGCCGTGCTGGCGAGCATTCGTGCCTACGGGGACACGATTCATACCTTCGTGGAGCGCAGCGCGTACACGGGGCCGTTTCTACCCGGATTCCGCGCCGTTGAAAGCGATCCGGTTGCGCGGCCCGCGGGTCTGCTGCACATTGACCATATGGTGGGCAACGTGGGTTGGCACCAGATGAACGAGTGGGTCAACTTCTACGCCAAGGTGATGGGTTTTTCGCTCTATCAGCACTTTGACGACAAAGACATCTCGACGGAATATTCGGCGCTGATGTCGAAGGTAATGGCCAACGGCAATGGCTTCGTGAAGTTTCCCATTAATGAGCCGGCGGAAGGTAAGAAGAAATCGCAGATTGAAGAGTATCTGGATTTTTATCCCGGTCCCGGCGTGCAGCACATTGCGCTAGCCACCAACGACATTCTGCGTACTGTGAACCGGCTGCGAGCGCAGGGAGTGGAGTTTCTGCGCGTTCCGCATACCTACTACACCGAGTTGCAGGGCCGCGTGGGCAAGATCGACGAGCCCGTCGACGAGCTGGAGGATCTGGGCATCCTGGTCGATCGCGACGACGAAGGCTACATGTTGCAGATCTTTACGCGTCCCGTGGAAGACCGGCCGACGCTCTTCTTCGAGATTATTCAACGCAAAGGCAGCCGCAGCTTTGGCAAGGGCAACTTCAAGGCGCTGTTTGAAGCCATTGAGCGCGAACAGCAGGCACGCGGCAACTTATAGATAGATGGAGAATCGCGATGAGCACCGAAACACTTTCAGTGGCCGCGCCCTATATCATCCGGCAAAACTATGCTGCCTACACAGACGAGCAGCACCGCGTGTGGGCCGAGCTGGTGGGACGCGCGCTGCCCGAGTTGGAGCTACATGCGGCCCGCGAGTACCTGGAGGGATTTGAGATCATCGGCCTCAAGCGGGACCGGCTTCCCAATCTCGCTGCGATCAGCGCGCGGCTTGCGCCACGCACCGGCTGGAGCTCGACGCCGGTCAGCGGATTTCTTCCCGCTCCGGCGTTCTTCGAGATGCTGGCGACGCGCAACTTTCCTACGACCACGTGGCTGCGCAGCCGGGATTCGCTCGAATACACGCCAGAGCCCGACATCTTCCACGACGTCTTCGGCCACGTGCCGATGCATGCGCACAAGGTGTTTGCGGATTTTCTCGAGCACTACGGGCGGGTGTGCGCAGGCATCTGTGACGGCGGCGTGCTGGAAACACTGGGCCGCCTCTTCTGGTACACGGTCGAATTCGGCGTGATCCGCCAGCGCGATGAGATCAAAGTCTACGGCAGCGGGCTGATCAGTTCGCATGGAGAATGCATGAACGTGATCGGCGGTCACTGCGCGATTCATGATTTCTCACTCGATGAAGTGCTGGCGACTCCGGTGAAGGTGGATGAGCTGCACAAATTGCTGTTCGCAGTGAGCAGTTTTGATCAGATCTACGAGGCAATGCACGAAGCGGAACAGCGCGCCCTTGAGGGGCGCCTCGAAGAGGTGCGTCGATGAATACAGAGATCACGTATCAATCGGGCTTTGGCAACGAGTTCGCAACCGAAGCAATGGCTGGTGCGCTGCCGGTTGGCCAGAATGCGCCGCAGATGCATCCTCTCGGGCTTTACACCGAGCAATTCAGCGGCACCCCTTTCACCGCGCCGCGTGCGGTGAACCGGCGCACGTGGACCTACCGCATCCGGCCTTCGGTGACGCACCAGCCTTACGAAGAGATGCCGATGGGCCTGATCCGCAGCGGGCCGTTTACGGAAACGCCGACGACGCCGAATCAGCTGCGCTGGGATCCACTGCCGCTGCCAGAGAAAGAGACGGATTTTGTTGACGGCATGATTACACTGGGCGGCAATGGCGACCCGGCGATGCAGACGGGCGTGGGGATCCATCTATATGGCGTGAACGCCTCGATGTACGACCGCTTCTTTTCGAATGCCGATGGAGAACTTCTCATCGTTCCGCAACTGGGAACGCTGCGACTTCATACCGAACTGGGCATCCTCGACGCAGCGCCGGGCGAGGTCTGCGTGATTCCGCGGGGTGTGAAGTTCCGCGTTGCGCTGCTCGATCTCCAGGCGCGCGGATACATCTGCGAGAACTACGGACAGTTCTTCCGCCTGCCGGAGCTTGGACCGATCGGCGCGAACGGCCTAGCGAATCCACGCGACTTCCAGGCTCCGGTTGCGGCGTATGAGGATCGCGAAGGCGCGTTTCACGTGGTGAACAAGTTTCTCGGCCGGCTATGGCGCGCAGAAATCGATCACTCGCCGCTCGATGTTGTGGCGTGGCACGGGAATTATGCGCCGTACAAATACGACCTGTCGCGGTTCAACTGCATTAACACGGTCTCATTCGACCACCCCGATCCCTCGATCTATACGGTCTTGAGCGCGCCTTCGACCGTTTCGGGAACGGCGAATTGTGACTTCGCGATCTTTCCTCCGCGCTGGCTCGTGGCCGAGCACAGCTTCAGGCCGCCGTGGTTTCACCGCAACCTGATGAACGAGTTTATGGGCCTCGTCTTTGGCGCGTACGACGCCAAGGCAGAGGGGTTTGTTTCCGGCGGCGCGAGTCTGCATAATTGCATGGCGGGTCATGGGCCCGATGCCGAGACCTTCGAACGCGCGAGCAGTGCCGATCTGCGGCCGCAGTATCTCGCCAACACGCTCGCGTTCATGTTTGAGACGCAGCTCGCCATCCGGCCTACGGAATTTGCAATGAACACGCGCATCCTGCAGCATGAGTACTTCGAATGCTGGCAGGGATTGAAGAAGCGCTTTGCGCCGGCGGATTTGCATGCGGAGATGTCGAAACGGTGAGCATCACCGCCGCGCAAGGTTGACCGCGGAGGAACTTGGATGGTCTTGCGAAGCTGGGTCTCCTCGGCCAATGATCGTGACACGGACTTCCCTCTTCAGAATTTGCCGTACGGCGTGTTTCGCACCGGCAACGAGAATCATATCGGCGTTGCGATCGGCAACCAGATTCTCGATCTTCGCGGCTGCGCGGAGCAGGGCTTGCTCGCTGATCTGCCGGCGGAGGTCGTTTCGGCCTGTACTGCCGCTGTGCTCAATCCGCTGATGGCGCTGGGCTCAACGGCGTGGTCTGCACTGCGGCGCAAGCTCACAACGCTTCTTGGCGAAGAGAGTGCAGTCCAAGAGACGCGCGAACGCGTGGAGCTGCTCCTCGCTCCCATGAACAATGCGACGATGCAGTTGCCCGCACAGATCGGGGGCTACACGGATTTCTATGCATCGATCCACCACGCTGAGCGTGTGGGCAGGCTTTTCCGGCCGGAGAATCCGCTGCTGCCGAATTACAAATATGTGCCGATTGGTTACAACGGGCGCACGTCATCGATCGTTGTAAGCGGCACTGCAATCCGCAGGCCGTGCGGGCAGTTGAAGCCGCAGCAGGCGGAGCCTGCCTTCGCGCCAGCACGATCGCTGGACTATGAACTGGAGGTGGGAGCTTTCGTCGGGCCCGGCAACGCTCTAGGACAGCCGATTCCGATTGTAGAGGCAGAAGAGGATATCTTCGGACTATGCCTGGTGAACGATTGGTCGGCGCGGGACATTCAGTCGTGGGAGTATCAGCCGCTCGGGCCTTTCCTGGCGAAGAATTTCGCCACGACAATTTCTCCGTGGGTGGTTCCGTTGGAGGCGCTCACACCTTTTCGCGTTCCGGCCTACGAGCGCCCTGCGGGCGATCCGGCTCCGCTGCCCTATCTGAACTTGCCGAATCGCGATTGCGCGGGCATCGATCTCACGCTGGAGGTGTATCTCGCGTCTGAATCGATGCGGCGAGCGGGCACGGCACCCATGCTGGTGAGCCGAGGCAATCTGCGGCATCTTTACTGGACACTTCCGCAACTGGTTACGCACCATGCGAGCAACGGCTGCAACCTGCGCCCCGGCGATCTGCTGGCGACGGGCACGGTGTCTGGTCCCGAGGTGGGGTCGGAGGGATGTCTACTCGAGAAAAGGGACCGACCCGAACCTGTCAGATTGCCGGATGGCGAGGAGCGCGTCTTCCTCGAAGACGGCGACCAGGTGATGTTTCGCGGATACTGCCAGAAACCGAGCTGGCCCAGGATCGGATTTGGTGAGTGTACGGGTACCATTGTGAGCGCATCTGTTAAAGGATAGAGAGGCAAAACAGCATTTTCGGGTTAGGATGGCGCTAGAGCGGTTCCACAGCTACAGTGCCGTTGTCAAAGCTGCGGAAGGTGGCATTTTCCCTGGGAAAATGCCACTTTGCTGCCGCGGCTTCGGGATACACCAACTGGGAAGCCGCTGTAGCGTAAATACTTTCGAATGCGAGCACCGATGGGAGAGGGTTTAGCGGTAGATCAAGAATTCGACAACCGGTTGCGCTCGGCACTTGATCCGCGATCTCCGCGGATGGCGGCAAACCGCCAGGCTCTGCTCACGCTGCTCGCGACGTTGCGGTCAGAAGAAGAAACCCTCCGCCTTGGCGGTGGAGCGGAGGCTGCGGAGGCGCAGCACGCCAAGGGCCGGCTTACGGTGAGAGAGCGGCTCGGGTTGCTGCTCGACGAGGGAACGGACCTCTTCGAACTCGGGCTCCGGGCGGCGCAGGGCATGTATGCGGAGTACGGCGGTGCACCCTGTGCAGGCGTGGTCACGGGGCTCGGCCGCGTGTGCGGCAGGCTTTGCATGATCATCGCGAACGACGCCACGGTGAAGGCCGGCGCGTTCTTCCCGATGACGGCGAAGAAAGTGCTGCGCGCGCAGACGGTCGCGATGGAAAACCGCATCCCGACGCTCTACCTTGTGGATTCGGCGGGCGTTTTTCTTCCGCTGCAGGAAGATGTGTTTCCCGATACCGACGACTTCGGCCGCATCTTCCGCAACAACGCGGTGATGAGCTCGCTCGGTATTCCACAGATTACGGCGATTATGGGCATGTGCGTGGCGGGCGGTGCGTATCTTCCGGTGATGACCGACACGGTGCTCATGACAGAAGGGTCCGGCCTGTTTCTGGCCGGGCCGTCACTGGTGCAGGCAGCCATTGGACAAAAGACGGGTGCGGAAGAGCTGGGTGGCGCTACCATGCACGCGGAGATCTCCGGAACTGTCGACTTCAAGGAGCCAAACGATCATCTCTGCCTGGCGCGGCTGCGCTCCTTGGTCGACAAGATGGGTGGCCGTCGCGCTGCAGAGATTTTCCGGCGGCGCGAATTTGATCCGGACCGGGATGCGCCGCGGTTTGCGGCCGAAGACGTCTACGGCCTGCTGAATCCGACGCCAGGTTCGAGCAATCTCTATGACATGCGCGAGGTGATTGCGCGCATCGTGGACCGCAGCGAGTTCGACGAATACAAAGCGGAGTTCGGCCGCACGGTGTTGTGCGGCTACGCATGGATCAGCGGACATGCCGTGGGCATTGTGGCCAACCAGAAAACCAACCAGACCGATAAGGTTGCCGTGGGACCTGCAGC
>JASHVE010000137.1 GCA_030039675.1 Acidobacteriaceae bacterium
CTTCACGTCGATCTTCGGCCCGTAAAACGCGGCTTCGCCGGGGATGGTCTTATACGCGATGCCTTTGCTCTTGAGCACGTTATCGAGCGAGCGAATGGCAAGATTCCAGTTCTCATCTGAGCCCGCATAGTGCGCCCGGTCATTCGGATCCCATGTGGAAAGTTCCACCTTGAATTCAGAAAAGCCAAAGGTCTTCAGTACAACTTCCGCAAAATCGATGCACGCCGCCACCTCGCTCTCGATCTGCGAAGGCATGCAGAAGATGTGCGCGTCATCCTGCGTAAAGCCGCGCACGCGCAGCAGGCCGTGCATCGTTCCTGAGCGCTCGTACCGGTACACGTTGCCCAGCTCCGCGTAGCGCGCCGGCAGATCGCGATAGCTCTTGGGCGAGTTCTTGTAGATAAGGATGTGGAACGGGCAGTTCATGGGCTTCATGCGATACATCGCATCGTCCAGCTCCATAGGCGTAAACATATTGCCCGCGTAGAAGCCCTCGTGTCCCGACGTCTGCCACAGGTTCACGCGCGCGACATGCGGCGTGTACACAAGCTGATAGCCGCGACGCAGACACTCCTCGCGCATCCAGTCTTCCATGATCTTGCGGATCATGGCTCCCTTGGGATGCCAGAAGATCAGCCCCGCGCCGGCCAGTTCCTGCACGCTGAAGAGATCGAGCTGCTTGCCCAGCACGCGGTGGTCGCGCCGCGCCGCTTCTTCGAGCCGCGCAAAGTGCTCGTCCATGTCTTTCTTTGAGAAGAAGGCGGTGCCGTAGACGCGCTGCAGCTGCGGATTCTTTTCGTCTCCGAGCCAATACGCGCCGGCCAGGTTCGTCACCTTGAAGGCCTTCACGCGCCCGGTCGAGGGCACGTGCGGCCCGCGGCAAAAGTCCACGAATTTGCCGTTGCGATAGAAGCTCACCTGGGAGCCGGGCTCGGTGAACCTGGTCACGAAGTGCGTCTTCATGAAGTCGCCGTCGCGGTCGAAGCCTTCCAGGCTTTTATCTCTCGGAGCAAATTCGTGGATAAACTTGTCGTCGCGCGCCACCACTTCGGCCATCCTGGCCTCAATGGCGGCAAGATCCTCCGGCGTAAACGGCTTTTCCCGGTAGAAGTCGTAGAAGAAGCCGGAATCCGTCGCCGGCCCGTGACCCAGCTTGGTTTCAGGAAAAAGTTCGAGCACCGCAGTCGCCAGCACATGCGCAGCCGAGTGCCGCACCACCTTCAGCGCATCGGGGTCTTTCTCCGTCACCAGTTCGAGGCGCGTATCGGCCGTCAGCGGCGTAGAGAGATCCACCAGCCGCGGGGCCGCTGCGTCCTGCGCGCCGTACATCGCCGCCTCCGATTCGTCGCTCGCGCCGGTATGCGATGCGGTGCCGTTCACGGGCGTCAGCTTGGCGACCACAGAGACAGCGGCCAGGCGCGGAGAGATAGCGTTGGCAATTTCCAGGGGCGTTGTGCCCGCCGGCACTTCGCGCACCGCTCCATCGGGCAAATGTACGGCGATTGATTGCGTGCTCATGACGATTTCAAGTTCCTGAGGATTACGCCCGGTTGAAACGGGCAGCATCGAGCTAACACCTTAGGATATAACGGCGGCACTGGCGCCAAGAGATGGAAGAAGCTGACGTGCTCTGCAGGTGCAAACCCGCATCGCACATGCCCTTGGTAATGTGGCGCTGGGTTATCTAACTTTTGTTGGACCATTCCCGGGGCGATAGGCAGAGTACGGCGCAGAAATCAGCAGGGGTTCCGTTAGTAACAGCAGTTACTTCCGATTGGGGACTGCGCACTGCACGAAAGACTGCTGCTGTTGCCGTGATGGGGAATGGCAGACTTGATTCGCGTTGGCTATTGTGACTTCATAGTTTAGAGAAAAACCGGCCGGTTATATATATAAGCGCAACAGGTACGAGGAAGTGCAGAATGCAAGTGCTGTGCAGAACGACGAAGGGGAACGCAGAGTTGCACTGCTGCGTATGCGGGCAGGGTTTCGTGCTGTTCTGGGAACGCCAGACGCACACTGAGCGGATGGAGATGGTGCACGACATCCAGGAGACGCTGCGGCGGCAGCACCGCAAGTCTCGCGGACCGGAAGCGCATCCGCAAAGCGGATTCCTGGCCCCGCAAACAGGTGGACAACTTGAATTTTCAGGTGCGGCTGTTTTGGGAACCGCGCCGACGTGGGAACTTTAAGACGGTTGGAACTTTAATCTGCATCGAACCATTTGTGCCCGCAAAACAGCGGGCGGATGGCTGCGGGGAGGACGTAGAGAGGCCGCTCTAGGTGGCTTGGAGAAGGATCCGATCAAGTAACGCGACTTTCGGCTCCCATCCAGGTTTTTAAACAAAGGCACGGGTCCACGTGGGAGGGAATTCAACGTTGTGCATGCAGTTCGCTTCGGAGCCTTACAGCGCGAATGCGAACCTTTATTAACTAAAATAAAAGCGTAGCTTACGGCGCCGGTCAGCGACTTTACCCTTTGAGGTCATCGCTGTCGGCGTCGGTTTCTTTTTGGGAGCTCTCTGCTTCCGACCAAAGCCGCCTTCGCGCCAGGACAAAGGCCACGACATCCCCCACGTCGGAATCGCGCTTCGACGAGCCGTCGCTCCACGCTGCGTCGGGCTCGCAGGCCGGCCTTCAAGAAAAATCTGTACCGACAGCTTCCTGCAGCAGACGCACCGAAGCGCAAGCGCGAGCCTTGCCCAAAAAATCGACCGGACGGAAAGAATTTGGCAACGTCCGGCATTCAATCCGGTAGATAGGCAGCCGAAGTGACAGTAGAGACACAAAAGGCTGGGAGCGACCCCAGCCCTATTGTGCTTGTGTGCTCGATTCTGCCGGAATCTGGCCGCTGGAGGGTTTAGAGCGGCTGCACGTCAGCAGCCTGCCATCCCTTGGGACCCTTCACTACGTTGAACTGCACGGCTTGACCTTCCTGCAGGCTCTTGAAACCACTCGAGTTGATTGCAGAGTAATGCACGAAGACATCTTCGCCGTTCTGACGCGAGATGAAGCCGAAGCCCTTCGCGTCGTTAAACCACTTCACGGTACCTTGTTCCATTTTGATCGTTTTTCCTGGAGGTGAATTGCGCTGGAGGAATCGGAGCGACCACTGGCAGAATCTTGCTTGGTTGGGCGAGTACTGCTCACGCCCGGTTCGGTTCTAACGCTGGTGCTAGTATACCATTGCTGTCAAAAAACGGGCAGTAATTCTTGCAGTCCTCGCAGAGCCTCCCACCAGGAAGAACGTAAGATTAATTATATCTTTCACCTACGGCAAATCCCGGCACTGTGATACTGTGAAAAGTCGGCATGGCACTCGATCCGGTACCCAGTCTGCTCGCACGCGCCACAGACACGCTGGAGGCGGAATTCCGACATCTGCCAGGTTACGAATCTGCCATCTGTGAGACTGCGATTGCCCAGGTTTTGGAAGCAACGGCGCACCGCTTAGGTGACAATTACCCTTATTTTCATCCCCTCTACGCAGGTCAAATGCTCAAGCCGCCGCATCCGGTCGCGCGCGCGGCCTACGCGCTCGCCATGAAGATCAACCCCAACAACCACGCGAGGGACGGCGGCCGGGCCAGCTCCGAGATGGAAGTCGAAGCAGTAGGAGCCATTGCCGCCATGTTCGGCTGGAGAGAGTTCCTCGGTCATCTCACCTCCAGCGGTACACTGGCCAATCTGGAAGCTCTGTGGATGGCTGGGCGGTTGGCGCCGCAGAAACGAATTGTCGGCTCAGAACAGGCACATTACACCCACCAGCGCATCTCAGCCGTGCTTCGGCTGAACTACGAGGGTGTTGCTGCTGACGGCGGCGGCCGCGTGAGCCTCGAGGCGCTCGAAGCCGAGCTGCGCAAAGGCGACGTAGGCACAGTGGTTGTTACGCTGGGCACCACGGCGATCGGCGCCGTCGATCCGCTCGAGCAGATTCTGGCCCTCCGCGAGAAATATCACTTCCGTGTACACGTGGATGCGGCGTACGGCGGTTACTTCGGATTGATTGCCAGCAATCTTGAAGAGCCTGCGCGTCGCGCCTACGCCGCCATCGCACAGGCTGACTCCATCGTGATCGATCCGCACAAGCACGGCCTGCAGCCTTATGGATGCGGTTGCGTGCTCTTCCGCGATCCCGCGCTGGGCCGCTTCTACAAACACGATTCGCCTTATACCTACTTCACCTCCAAAGAACTGCATCTGGGCGAGATCAGCCTGGAGTGCTCTCGTGCCGGCGCCGCAGCCGTAGCGCTGTGGGCCACGCAGCAGCTTCTGCCGCTCGAATCTGGCGGAGAGTTCGCCGCCGGTTTGGCCTGTGGCCGCCGGGCGGCTCTGGAACTCGACCGGAGGCTGCGCGAAGACCGGCGGTTCCAGCCGCTCAAAGCCGGCGGCCCGGAGCTGGACATCGTCGCGTGGAAAGTGAAAGCCGGGACGGCGGAGCAGGCCTCGGACCATGCGCAGGCGATCTTCGACCGCTGTGCGGCCAAGCAGTTGCACCTCGCCCTTGTACAATTACCGCAATCCTGGTTCGAAGATTCCGCAGTCGCGCGAACACCAACCGGAACCGTAACCTGTTTGCGCTCCGTGCTCATGAAGCCCGAGCACGAAGCGTGGATCGAAGAAATCTGGCAGCGGTTGAGTGCGGCTGCCGGAGAAACGGTGGGAGAGTGGACGTACCCGAAATAGAGATTGTAGGAGTTAAAGAGAAAACGTTATCATTCCGGCAAGAATGTGTAGAGCGGCAATTTTGCCGTCGCACTGGAGGCACCAGGAGATGCGCTGGCAGCCAATGAAAATCGCCGCACCGCATCGTCGGGAAAGTTGAACCGAGACAGAGGTTATTGACCGAAATGCACGATCCCACAGTTTTTCGTTCGATGCACTTCGAACGTTTTCATGGCGAGCCGGCCATCTTTGTCGCCCCAGGCCGCGTGAACCTTATTGGCGAGCACACCGATTACGCCGAAGGGTTCGTGATGCCAGTGGCGATCAACTTCGCCACACTGGCCGGCATCTCCCCGCGCAGCGACGGCAAGATCGTCGTCTACTCTGAAAACTTCCGCGAAGAGCGGACCTTCGAGGCCGCCGCGCTGCCGGTGAAACGAAGCGGTCACTGGAGCGACTATCCGATGGGCGTGGTCCACGTGCTTGCCGGCGAGGGCCACAGGATTCCCGGTTTCAGCCTGAGCCTGTGGGGCGATGTGCCGCTCGGATCGGGACTGTCGAGCTCGGCGTCGGTGGAAGTGGCTACGGCTCTCGCTGTTGAATCGCTGGTCGGCGCCAGTTATCCGGGGCCTGTACTGGCGAGACTTTGCCAGCGGGCGGAAAACCATTTTGTCGGCGCGAGTAGTGGGATTATGGATCAGTTCATCTCAGTCAACGGGAAAGAGAACCACGCTTTGCTTCTGGACTGCCGCGACCTGAGCTTTCAGCTTGCGCCGATTCCCGACCGTGTGGCTCTGGTGATCGCCAACACCATGGTGAAGCACTCGGTGGCTGGCGGCGACTACACAACCCGCCGCGCGGAAGCAGAAGAAGCCTGCCACATTCTCGCCTGTCACCGGCCGGAGATCCGTTTCCTGCGCGATGCAACCCTCGACGACCTTGACAAATGGGGCGACGAAATCCCCCCGAACGCACGCAAGCGCGCCAAGCACATCATTACAGAAAACCAGCGTACCGTGGCGGCAGCAAAGGCATTGCTCAATAGCGACTTGCACGAACTGGGCCGCCTGATGGCCGAGGCTCACTGGAGCTACAGCCACGATTTCGAGGCCAGTTGTGTAGAGGCCGACGCCATGGTGAACCTGGCCCAGGATCTGCCCGGTCTGATCGGCGCCCGGCTGACCGGTGGCGGGTTTGGCGGCTGCACCATCAACCTCGTCGAGCAAAAAGCAGCCGGGACGTTTGCCGAGGCGTTGGGTGGCCGCTACGCGGCGCAGATAGGTATTGTTCCAGAGATCCATATCTGTCACGCGTCAGGAGGTGCGCACCATTACGCATGAATCAAAGACGCATCTAAATGCTAAAGCGGGAGGTCTTTTGCACAATCGCTTGGGGTACCGCAACTTTCCGGTCCACTGCGGGTAACACCGTTGTGCTACTCGGGATTACGGCCATTGGCCCGGTTCCCTTGCTAAACTTGATGGATGTTTCTTCCGATGGAAACATAGGAAGAACCGTGTACTTGCGCCCGGTGATCTTCAAAACGATCTGAAGACTCCGGCCGCTGCATCTCGGGCTCCCCGCGGGGCTGCTCAGAGTGATAGCGCAGCGGTAGCGTAACGGAGAATTATGAGCATGCAGCCTACTTTGTCGAAGCCATATTCTTACGAAGCTTTTCCTACTTCCGGTCACGTAGCCTACTTCTCCATGGAAATTGCCATTCATCCAGGTATGCCGACCTACTCGGGCGGCCTGGGTGTGCTGGCGGGAGACACGCTGCGCTCGGCGGCTGATCTGGGCGTGCCGATAGCGGCTTTTACCCTGCTGCACCGCAAGGGCTATTTTCAGCAGCATCTGGATGCGGCCGGCGTGCAGACCGAGCAGGTGCAGTCCTGGAATCCCACCGATTTCTGCACCGAAGAGCCGGCGCGGATTACCGTGCTTATCGAAGACCGCGTCGTAACGGTACGCGCGTGGCGCTATGATCTCGAAGGCCGCTTCGGCCATGTGGTGCCGATCTACCTGCTCGATACGGATCTCGATGGAAACTCCGGATGGGACCGCGGCCTCACCGATCATCTTTATGGGGGCGATACCAATTACCGGTTGCAGCAGGAGATCGTGCTGGGCATGGGCGGTGCGCGTATGGCCAATGCGCTGGGCCTGCAGGTAAACGTCTACCACATGAACGAAGGCCACGCCGCGCTGCTCACGCTGGCTCTGCTCGAGGCCCAGCTCGGCGGAGGACCGCTACGCACGGTTACCGATGCCGATGTAGAGCAGGTGCGTAAAAAGTGTGTCTTCACCACGCACACGCCGGTACCGGCCGGACACGATCGTTTTTCCACCGAGCAGACGATGCGCATTTTGGGCGGCGACCGCACCAGCCGCCTGCAACAGCAGGGATGCTTTCACGAGGGCCTGCTGAACATGACGATGCTCGCGCTGCGCTTTTCGCGCTATGCAAACGCCGTGGCCATGCAGCACGGCAAAGTCTCCCGCGAGATGTTTCCGGAGTTTCCCATCGACACCATCACCAACGGCGTGCACGCGCCCACGTGGGTCTCCGAGCCGATGCAGCAGCTCCTCGATGAACACCTCCCCGCATGGCGCCGCGACAATCTCTACTTCCGCAATGCGATTGATCTGCCTGCAGCGAAGATCCTCGCCGCCCACGCGCGTGCCAAAGAGGAATTGCTGGCTGAGGTCGGTTCGCGAACGGGCCTGGTCCTAAACCCCAAGGTGCTCACGCTCGGCTTCGCGCGCCGCGTGGCCACCTACAAGCGCGCTGCGCTTATGTTCACCGATCCGCAGCGGCTGGTGGACATCGCCGCAACCGCCGGTGGATTGCAGATTCTCTACGCCGGCAAGGCGCATCCACAGGATGAGCCGGGCAAGGCGCTCATCCAGCGCGTGTTTGACGAGGCGGCCAAGGTCTCGAACAGTCTGCTTCGTATTGTCTACCTCGAAGACTACGCATGGGGCCTGGGCGCAAAGCTCACCGCCGGCGTGGATGTGTGGGTGAATACACCCAAGCGGCCTTATGAAGCCTCGGGCACCAGCGGCATGAAGGCCGCGATGAACGGGGTGCCAAGCCTCTCCATCCTCGACGGATGGTGGATCGAGGGATGCATCGAGGGCGTCACCGGATGGGCAATCGAAGACGGCGCCAACGACGACGAGGAAGCGCACTCGCTCTACAAGAAGCTCGAAACGGCAGTGGTTCCTCTCTATCTCGATGCGCCGGAAAAATGGGCGCGCCTGATGAAGAGCACATTGGCCTTCAACGCGTCCTTCTTCAATACCAATCGCATGGTGAAGCAGTACAACCGGAACGCGTATTATCCCGAGCGGATGGCCGAGCGCGTCAAGGTAGAAGAAGAAGCCTACGCGATCTGAAAACAGAGTCTTCACACGAGGCTTGCGAACGGGATGTTCGCAAGCCTTTTGTTTTTCCTGTTAATTTTCAGGCAAGTCATCTCTCATCTGGCTGCTTGCGCTTGGCATCACTCCGCGACTGGAGTATGCTGGGTCGCGAGATCCATCAAGCCAATCGGGAGAGTGCATTGTGGCAATCACGCGGCAGGTAATTACTTCGCTTACAAGCGACGGAACAGACATCCTCGGAACCAAAGTGCTGGCTGTCAAGATTGCCGACGAGAGCATCGTCTCCGGTTCTCTGTTGACCGTCGAAAGCAACCAC
>JASHVE010000138.1 GCA_030039675.1 Acidobacteriaceae bacterium
CCTGCGATCCTTTGCATCCAGCGAGGCGAGGAACTTCATTCCACCCCCAGCTCTGCGGCCATTTGCAAGGCTGACTGGAAGTCAGAGGAGTGCGCTTCGCGGCCTCCATACCACGTGTGCTCGAAGCGGCGGGTTAGCGCCGTCAGGTTTGCTATGCGCGGGTCGGCAGCTGATAAGAGTCGAAGATACTCGCGCGGCGTGCGCGCGCGGTCCGCGGGCCACAGTCGTTTTGACTCGAGCCGCGAGATGGATGCCCAGTAGAGAAAATGGATGGCCTCGCGCCAGCGCGCCTGCGCTGCCATCTTGTGTGCGTCGTCGAGCCACAATTGCCACTCGCGTGCCGACGGAGCGCTGCCCGCCGGTGGCGTATCGGACTTAAGCTGCGTGCGGGAACGCCGCTCGATCCGGATAAATGCCCAGATCAGCGCCGTGCCCAGTGCGCCCAAGAGCAGTGCGCGCAGCGTGAAGGCAATCCAGGGAGAACGATAGCCAAAACTGATCAGCCGACTGAAGATTCTAACGAGCCAGTTCTCCAGCCCTTCCCGCAGGCGCTCTCGCGTCGAGACCTCGCTGACACCCTGATATTCTCTTTGCGCGAGAATGGCCGCGAGGGAGTTGCGCTCACTCGCGTAATTTGCCTCTGCCGGCGGCTGCAGTCCGGCCTCCTGCCAGTCGTGCTCAAGCCGTTGCTGCGCCTGCGCCAGCAATGCGTCCACTGTGGGTGGAGTGGTCTTGATCACCGGCGCGGGTGATGCGCCCGCCTTCGGCTGCTCTTCTTTTCTTCCCGCGCGGAGCAGCAGGTCGCGCAGCCAGTCATAGCGGATCTCCCGCTCCGCTGTTGTTCCACTGGATGGCCACTCCACGCGATCATCCGCGCCGATTTGTGCCGGATCACAGGCCTCCATGGTGCGCTGCTTCCGGCAGGTATTCACGAGGGCTTCAAGGGTTTCGAGATGCTTTCGATAATTGTTGAAGCTTGCCTCGTAGCGGCCTTCATTCGCATCCGCAGCGTGAGCGCACACCAGGATTCCCGGCGCCTGCAGCAGCGTCAGCACCAGAGCGCACTTTCTGGATCGCAACCTGCACATCATCCGTTTACAGTACCTGGATCAGGCGCCGGTCCGGCGGAAATCGCACCCTGGCTTGGCCCGTTCGCCGCTCCCGACAGTCCCGCCTGCTGCATCATCCACTCGATATCGAACCCTTCCGTCCGGATGCGCTGATCAAAATAGAAAAGCACCAGGGCGACGATGTAGACAGGCGTAATCAGCACCTGAACCGCGAAGTTGATCAACACATTCATGATCTGCGTGGCGAACAGCAAAATCGTTGTATATTGAGCGGTGCTGTGCCCCAGCGCCGCGGCCGCCGCGGTCAGGATCACCATGGGAATATAGCCAATGATCGATACGATAACCGACAAGGCCCAGACCAGCAAAAACATCAGGAAGATGCGGCCGCGCGTTCCCTTGCTCAGCTTGATGGAGCGCTTCAGCGACTCCCACGCCGGCTTCTCTTCTGCAACACAGGCCGGAAGCGCGAGCGAGTAAGTAAGGGCGCGCAGCACAATGAACACGAGGGCCGTGGCGAAGATGAGAAAAGTGAGAAATCCCGCGGTGGCATTTGCGGCGATGCCGCCTCCGGCGAGCCGCGCGAGGAGAAACACTAGAGCGACCGCGCCACCCGCGATCGCGCCCGGGATCAGGCACGCGAAGGTTCCTTGCAGAACCAGCACCCGCATATACTGCCAGAACCGCGGCCAGACGCTCTTGAGCGCCTCACGAATCTTGATTCTGTGCCCCATGTGCGCGTCCAGGCCGGCCTGGACAAGAGCCGCTTGCGAAACCACCGTAGCGCCGGCAGCCACCGTCATAGCGACTAGAACCATCACGGCCAGCAGAAGTACCATGGCCGCATTTTGCAGCGCGGTTCCTCGTGTGATAGCTCTGCCCCAAACCGCGAACAAGGCGAGCAGCGGCACACACGCCGCTATGATGACAGCAGACGGCACCGCGGCGATTCCGGCAAACAGCACGAAGTTGCGGCGATACAGTTGTGCGGTGCGATCGAGGATCTCACCCAGCGTGAATGGCCGTAAGGGTTCACTCATATCACGACGGCTCAGTAGCCGACAATTCCGGTTGGTGGACTAATCCAGCGGCCTGCATCATCCATTCAATATCGAAACCTTCTTTACGAATCCGCTGGTCGAAGTAGAACAACGTGAGCCCGGTCGAGTATATGGGGCCGATGAGCGTGTTCACGATGAAGGCAGCGATCTGTTGAAGAGCCATCAGGCCGAGGGGCAGCGGATGTCCGCGATGTTTGATGGCAAAAAAGATGAACGGGAAGCCGAGCACTATACCCAGCAGGAGCCGCACAGCGTACACCAGCAGGCCGAGAACGAAGATGCGGCCCCGCGTGCCCCTGCTCAGCTCTACGCTGCGTTTCAGCGCCTGCTTTGTGGGAATCTCCTCCACCACGCACGCGGGAATCGCCAGCGAGTAGCGAAGCGACATCAGAATTCCGTAGACCACTGCGATGATGAAAAGCGGCGCCAGGATCAGGAACCCGACGCCGGCGGCGATGAGCGCCGACGGATTGTGAGGTGGTGCACCGTGGATGACCACAGGATTGCTAAAAAATCCTCTGGGAAGGACAGCGAAGAGGATGACAAACATCGCCACATAGAGCGCAGCCAGCGGCGCCCATGCACGGAAACTGGCGACAGTCATCACCCACAGGTAACGGCGCAGCCGCGGCACGACGCTGCCCGAGGCTGCACGAATGGTGGCCGGCTCGCCCAGGTGAGTCCACGCAACCGCCCGGCAGTTAGCGGCGACAGACAACCCTGCGATGAGCAGGATCACCAGCAACTCCAGCACAGCCGCAACGGCAGTACTCCATTGCAGCCTGCGATCCATTTGCGGATAACCCAGCAGAGCCAGCCCAGCGAGGTGCAGCATCTGCGCCGCGAGCATGACGCCTGCAAAGATGGCGGCGATTCCCGCAAACAGCGGGAAGTTGGTCCGATAGAGTTCGGCGGTCCGGTCGAGAATCTCGCCCAGGTTCAAGGGGCGAAGCTGTTGGGTCATGGTCTCCCTCACACGCGCGCCGGAATCTCGCCAGACCTTGTGCTGCGCTTTCTACAA
>JASHVE010000139.1 GCA_030039675.1 Acidobacteriaceae bacterium
CGAATCGAGCAGCACCGGCGAGCGGCTGGGGAGGACGCAATTCTGTATCGGCGCGGTGACCACGAATTTCAAGATGCGCGAAGGCGAAGTGATTCCGCAGTACCTCAAGCTCGAGAAGAAGATCGAGTGCGGGGCGCACTTCATCATCAACCAGATCGGTTTCGACTCACGCAAGATCAGCGAGTTGAGCGCGTACACTCGGTTGCACGGCATGGGCGACACGCCGCTCATCGGCAACGTCTACCTGCTGAGTTCGCGCGTTGCGCAACTCTTCCACGACGGCAGGATTCCCGGCGTCGTGGTCAGCGATCCGCTCAGGGAGCTATGCCGCTTGCGGAGCCAGTCTCCCGACGGAGGCAAGGCATTCTTTCTCGAATTTGCTGCGAAGCAGATCGCCATCTACCGCGGCCTCGGATTCCGCGGCGTCTATCTCGGCGGCGTGCACAACTCGCCGGCCATGGAGCGCATTCTCGAAATCGAGCACAGCTTCGCGGCCGATGACTGGAAGGAATTCGCGCGAGAGATTCGCTTCTCGCGCCCTGGAGAGTTCTTCTATTACGCTGAGAGCGTCACCACTGGCCTCGCCGATTCCACCTGCGAAAATTCGCGCCCGCAAACTTCGGCGAAGCACGTCACCGCGGTCTACCAGATTTCGAAGCTTGTGCATCACACGCTGTTCGAACCGAACACAACGCTCGCCAGGTGGGGCGCGAAGATCTGCGCGCACGCAAAAGATTCGATGCAAGGTCCAGCGCCGATGCGCGCGCTCGAGAAGCTGAGCAAGGGCGCGCTCTACCGCTGCAAGGACTGCGGCGACTGTTCCCTGCCCAACATCGCCTACCTCTGCCCCGAGTCGCAGTGCGCAAAGAACCAGCGCAACGGACCCTGCGGCGGCACGCGCGAGGGACGCTGCGAAGTCGACGGATTCGGCGATTGCATCTGGCTGCGCGCTTACGAGCGCTTGAAGCACGATGGGCGCGAGCAATCGCTGCTCGCACACGCGCCCGTCGTCCAGAACCAGGGTCTGCGCGGCACTTCCGCGTGGGCCAATGACTGGCTCGACCGCGATCACACGGGAAAGCGGGAGTCCGCGCCCGCTGCGCACTCACAGGAGTTGGTCAAGCATGAGTAGAAAGTTGCACATTGTCGGCGAGTTGATGAACAACTCCTATGCACGCGCCCGCCGCGCGTTTTCTCAGCGCGATCCGAAGGGCTACCAGGAGCTTGCCAAGCTGCAGTCGCAACTCGGCGCCGACTTCCTCACGCTGAATCTCGATGGCACGCAGGCTATCCAGGTACGCCGCCAGGAGATGCTCGAGTTTCTGCCTGAGGTTATCCCGGCCATCCAGGAAGCGACAGCCACGCCGATCGCGTTCGACAATCCCTCGGTCGAATACCATCGCGTTGCGCTCGCCCACTACGACCGCGACAAAAGCGGCGCGCCGATTCTCAACTCGCTTGCTGCGTCGCGCGAGCATCTGGACGAAATGGTAGAGCTGGTTAAGCACTACGACACCTATGCCGTAATCATGGCATCCGAGACTTTCGTGCCCGGTGGCACGGCGCAGTGCATGAACCCGCAGGATGCCTATCGGGCCGCCAAACACTTTGTCGAGCTGCTGGCCACCAAGGCCAATCGCCGCAACGATCAGATCATCATCGATCCCGGCCTCGCGCCCGTGGGCGCTGACACGTATGGTCTTGTCAACATCGGGCTCGATGCCATGCGCCTCATTCACGCTGACCCGGATTTGCAAGGCGTCCATATGATCGTCGGCCTCTCGAATTTTGCGTGGGGCACGCCTAAAGGTGTCCGCGAAGAGCTGGAGAAGGCCTATCTCACGCTGGGCATGGAAGCCGGACTCGACTTCGCGCTCGCCAATCCCGAAAAGGCGCCGGCCCCTCTGCCGAAGGATCATCCCATGGTCAGCAAGCTACGCGAAGCACTTGAGCAGGGCCGACCGCGCGACGGCGAAACGCATGAGATCTCAGGCTTCCGCCAGGTGGAGGCTGTGATGGCCATCTGCTCCGAAGCGCAGGAGGTTGACATCTGAAGACGACGACTGTCCCATTCATTCCCGCGGCAGCTCGCGATCGCCGCATCTGGCTGCGCGTTGGCACACTGATTGACGGAGTAAACGCACATCCAGTGCGCAATGCGCACATCGTCTACGATCGCGACCAGATTCTTTTTGCCGGGGAAGATTCGCCGCCCCGGGAGCTACTAAATCCCGATCAGCGCGCGCCCGATTCCGATCTCGAAGACTACACCCTGCTGCCTGGCCTGACCGACGCTCACACCCATCTCTTTCTCGAGGGCGGCGAACTCGATCTCGACAAACGCGCAGCCTACTTGAACCAAACACCCGAAGAGCTCTTGTGCCTCGCCCGCGAGCGTCTCGAAGGACTCGTTCGGCTCGGCGTGATTGCCGTTCGCGACGCTGGCGACAAACACGGCGTCGGACTCGCACTCAGCCGGTTGAGCGAGGGCTCCGACCGCCCGCTCATGCCCTACGTCGACAGCCCGGGCGCTGCGATTCACCACTACGGCCGCTATGGGGGATTCATGGCTGAGCCCATGCGCGACTGCGGCACACCGTACAACTGCGTTGAAAGCCGCGTCAAGGCTGGCGCCGACCGCATCAAGCTCATTGCCACGGGCATCATCAACTTCAAGAAGGGCGCCGTCACTGCTGAGCCGCAGATGACAACCACCGAAATTCATGAGTTGGTCGCAGCTGCGAAGAGCTTTGGCAAACAGACACTTGCGCACGCTTCAGGCGATGGCGGCATCGAGCGCGTGCTCGAGGGCGGCGTTGACTCGATCGAGCACGGATTCTTTGTGCGCGACGATCAACTCGCGAAGATACGTGACCGTCAGATTGCGTGGGTGCCCACCTTCTCACCGGTACAAGAACAAGTCGATCATGCGGACCGGATGGGCTGGGACGATCAGATCGTTGCCAATCTCCAGAGGATTCTGAACCAGCACGCAGCGAGCCTAATGAAGGCGCACGCGATGGGCGTGCAGATCATCGCCGGCAGCGACTCCGGCTCGTGGGGCGTAGCGCACGGCCTCGGGCTACTCTATGAGCTCGAGCTCATGGAACGCGCTGGACTTTCATCGATAACCGCTATCAACTCGGCAACGGGTGCCGGGTCAAAGCGCTTGGCCTTCAAAGACAGCTTCGGGCAGATCAAGCCAGGCTACCGCAGCCGTTTCCTCCTCACGCGCTACTCGCCATTAGAGACCGTTGTCAACCTCTCGAAAGATAAAATCGTCGTTTTCGATGGAGAGGCCTTGGATGTCTCACCAATTCCCAAACTGCTGCTGATCCAAGCAGGTGAAACATCGATTCCGAGCGGGGCATTTCGATGTGAAAATTGAGCTATGCCACGCTTGTTAGACCCTCATGACGTTGGCTGCCGGGCTCCTGCGTTCCACCCGCGACCTTCTCGTGGAAAACTTCAGCTTGCGGCAGCAACTTGCCGTATTGAATTGACTTTCTCGCAACGCTCCATCAACACTCAAATTCCGATATACCGGGCAGATCAATGATTGAGACCTCAGTTTATTGGAGCCACAAATCCGGGCCTTGGGCAAGCGGGTCACCAAACTGCTATTGCAACCTGGACGTGACGCACTCTTGGCCTCGCACTCACTGAGAAGGCGCTGCCGAAGCTTGCGGCTGGAAGCTGGCGCCTCGTTGGAGCTGCCTGCGGAGCACTTCATTGCGCTGCGCCTCAGTCAGTGCGCGGGCTTGGTTTGCTTCCCGTTCGGCTTTAGCGTTTAAGCCCATGCGTGCGTAGACACGACTCAACTGGTAGTGAGCGGGTGATAACCCAGGGTTCAATGCGACCACTCGTTCGAGTGCATCGCGTGCCTGGGGCCAGTTTTGTTGCGCCGCATAGAGTTTGCCGAGTTCAAAAAATGGACCGGCAGAGTTGGGCTACAACTTTGCGGCATTATCCAGCGCAGTGATAGCTTCCTGTTCGCGGCCAAGCCGGCTTGCCACGAGCCCGAAATAGTATTCCAAGAGATACTGGTTGGGTCTTTGTTCCCGTGCAAACTTGAGGATGCGAATGGCTTCGGCATCATTTGCTTCACGAGCGTAGGTCTCTGCAAGTCCAACGTAGGCGACGTCGAGATCCGGATCGACGGCCAACGCGGCTTCAAAGGCGCCACGCGCTGCAGCGTAGTTGCCTTTCACCATCTCAATGGCGCCCAGTCGCAATTGAAGCGCGGCGCTGCCTCAGTTTTTCCTAACCCGCTTTGGATTGCCTGGATGGCCTCATCATAGCGGTCTGTATCCATCAGTAAGCGCGTGTAATCTAGGGAACCTCTGAAAAACGCCGAGTTATAAAGGCCCGTGTCGGGAATTTCACTCGTGGGATCAAAATCAGCGTTTTTGGGGTGATTTTGTTGCTCGTCTTGTCTGCTGGAGGCCTTGCGCGCCACCGGCAGACACACTACGCCCCCTGGAGGGTCGGGCGTTGGTTGATTCTGTGCAGCCGTTTGCGGTTCTGATACACGTTGATGGCCGCAAACGCAGCGCACAGCCATTCA
>JASHVE010000014.1 GCA_030039675.1 Acidobacteriaceae bacterium
TTGTTGCCCCGCCCGATGTACAGGCAATCAACATTCTCGAGCGTGTAGCTCTTTCCATCCACCGTCACCGTGCCCGTGCCGCCAATATTCAGCACGCCCAGTTCGCGCCGCTCCGTGAAATAACTCGCGCGCAGATCGGCATCTGTCGGTAGCGCAATCGCCGCATCCGTCGGCGCGGCAAAACCCACCACCGAGCGGTCCAGATCGACATAATTCAAATGAATCTTTCCCGGCTCATACAGCGCGCCCAGCAGAAAAGTCTCGCGAAGCTCATCCGTCGTCATTCGCAGATACCGCACCGGATCAGCCATCAGTACCGTCTTCATCATTCCTCCCATCTCTGTGAACGCAGAAAGTCCATTCTACTGCGCAGGCATCGCCAGCGGATTCCAGTTGTCCGCGCCGCGCAAGAACACCTGCGGCTCGTACTGCTTCGCCTCATCCGGCGTAAGAAAGTGCGTATGCGGGTCGCGTTCGTCATGGTGTGCACCCGGCCCCGTCGAATCAAGCTCCGCGTAGTACGCGGTGTCCAATGAGTGCGTCTCGCCTGGATGCCACTCCCGCCATCCGGTCGGCGCAATCTTGTCATCCATCTCCGTGTGTAGATAGATCACCGTCGCGTACGGCCGCCACGGTCGCCCCAGATACACAGGCGCTGTAACACCGGGGTCAGCAGTCAGCGTGCAGTGGTCAAACACAAACCCCGAGTCCTGTTGCGGATAATGCTTTGACTGCGCCGTAATGAATCCACCCTCGTGCGGCGTCGAGTGAATCACGCAGTGATCGAAGACCGCTTTCGCATCTCCAAAGATAAAATCCACGTTGCCTTCGATGTAGCAATCGGAAAAATACTGCCGCGTGAGCTGGCATCCCTGCGCGTCTGTTGTACATCCCTTGCTGCCTGCATACACTATGTCCTGGTTGCCGAGCAGCCGCACGTTGTGAAACACCGCGCGATCGCCGGTCACCAGCAGCGCCAGCGCCTGCGAGCCGGCGGGAAGCTGCGGATGTGTGCGGTTGAAATCGTTCTGGAAGGTGATGTTCTCGGCAAAGAAGTTATCGCCCGTCACATTCACAGTAGCCGAGTGCAGCGTGCCGCCATTCTGTCCCGCGCTGTGGTCGTTCACAATGACTGTCTTGCTCGCGTCCGGATTGGCGCTGCGGATCGTGATGTTCGGCTTGTCGATGGTGATGACTTCACGATAGACGCCCGGAGAAACCGAGAGCACCGCTCCGCCGGTTTTCGGCGCCATATCCAGCGCGCGCTGCACAGAATAATAGTCGCCGGTGCCGTCCGCAGCGACATAGTAAGTCTTGTCCTCGGGAGGAACCTTGCCCGCCATTTCGGGAGCCGCCTTGTCTTCAGGGAACGGCACGAAGCGTGCACTGCAGTCCAGCGGCTCGCCAGTTGCAGCGCTGGGCGTCTCATCGACCGTCACGTCTTCGCCCTTCGGCGCAAGATCGCCGCGCTTCGGGCCCAGCGTGATGGATGCGTCCTTATCGTAGAAGAGCGAATCCTTCTGGCCGTCCGCAAAGACATTGTCGAGCTTGATTTCGAGTTTGTGCTCGGCATCGAGCCCGTAAAAGGTGTACGCGCCTGGAGTGAGTACATGCACGTTTTCGAGCGTGATGTCTTTGTAGATCGGCAGGCGGTCGCCTGTGAATGTCGTGTAGTGAGGAGTGAAGACCAGGGGATTGGGCACATTGCGGATGCACACATTGCGATAAACGACTTGATGCACGAGCCCGCCGCGGCTGGGATCGGATTTGATGCGGATGCCATTGTCGGCGCCGTCGATGGTCAGGTCGTCGACCAGCAGGTGATCGACCCCACCAAAGGTGCCACTGCCGATCGACATGCCGTGGCCGGAGTAGAAATGATTGTGGAGCACAGACATATTCGAGACCGGGCCTGCGCCGCTCGGCTTGAGGCAGACATCATCGTCGCCCGTATGAATGTAGCTATAGGCAATGGTGATGTTGCGCGAGGAGCCGGGGTCGATGCCGTCTGTATTGCGCGCCGTCTTCGGCGTCATGATCTTCACGCCCCACGCCGTGAATCCGTCGGTCTGGTTCACCGACACGTGAAAGCCGGGGGAGTTGCGCAGTGTGATCTTGTACATCGTAAAGTTATCGACGTGGCGCAATGCGATCATCGCGGGCACGTTCTGCGACAGATCTTTTACTTTCGCCTCATGGGCCAAGTCCCACCACGTTACATCCTGCTCGACTCCGGCGTCTCCAACGCCAGATTCCTGTCTTTGGGGTCGAAGCAGCTTTGCACCGCCGCGCGCGTCAATGGAGCCCTCGCCCATAATGCCTGCGTTCTTCGCGCCGTCGCCGCTGATCAGCGGCTTGCATCCACGCCCGTGTTCGCTCACAATGCCGCAGCTTCCCGGCGACAGTTCGTAAAGCTGCGGATCACGCGACGCCACCAGTGCCGTATTCCTGTCGATCACCAGCGTCACATTGGAACGCAGCTCGAGCGGCCCGGTCAGAAACACATTCTTCTTTCCCTTCGCGCGCAGCACCACCGCGCCGCCGGCCTTGCAGCCGTCCATCGCGCTCTGAATGCGGGCCGTGTCGAGCTTGCTCTCGTCGGAATCCGCAATTACGCCATGCCGCGCGGCAATCGCCGCGTCGAGCGTCGCGCATGCAGTTGGAATATGCGGCTCGGTCACCTGCCGCGTATCCTGTGCGTGAATGGCCAGGACAAAAAACGCGGGCAATTCCGCCAGCATCCATCGCAATTTCTTCCACAGCATTGAAATCTCCATTTTCGCGGACGCAGTGGACTGACCACTTGCGGCAGGGAGCACTGAGGCCACCGTCACAAAACCTTTGAAGTTCTCTACCGCGGAACCTGTTCCAGAATCCAGCGCACCAGCTCTACGCCGCCCGCATAATTGCCGTATTCAGCCGGCAGCTTCCGCCCGTCGGTGTACTCGTTATAGAGCCACGGATCGACGACCGCGTAGACGGTTCCCTTCCCATACTTTGCCGTGATCATAAAGATATCGTCGCCCTCTTGAAGCACCGGCTTCGCCGGCCCGCTCGCCGAGATGGTGCATACATCCTTCATGTACAGCGTGTGCGGATGATGAAAGATCGGCCCGCTGCCATCCACTATAATCTTGCCCATCTCCCACTGCGTGCCGATCACGTGTTTGCGCAGCACGCTGTTGAAGTGGATGCCG
>JASHVE010000140.1 GCA_030039675.1 Acidobacteriaceae bacterium
CGGTGCCGCTGCTGGTGTTGGTGGTCTTCGTCGAGCCGATCTTTGTCGAACCGCTGTTCAACAAATTCGAGCCGCTCACAAAAACCAACCCAGCCCTTGTGCAACAGCTCGAACGCGTAACCACCCGCACCGGCACCGACATCCCGCCCAACCGCATGTTCCTGATGAAGGCCAGCGAGAAGACCAACGGCCTGAACGCCTATGTCACCGGCATCGGCGCCAGCAAGCGCATCGTCGTGTGGGACACGACCGCCGGCCGCATCCCCGACAACGAGATCCTCTTCATCTTCGCCCACGAGAGCGGCCACTACGTGCTGCATCACATCCGCAAGGGGCTCGCGGTTACAGCCGTTGGCCTCTTCTTCATCTACTGGGCCTGCGCAGGATTCGCCGCCTGGCTCATTCGCCGCTTCGGCCCGCGCTGGGGCGCACCCGATCTCGCCTCGAGCAGCGGCTTCGTCGTGCTTCTGTTCACGATCTCCATCGCCAGTTTTGTATTGGAACCGCTCGGCAATGCCGTCAGCCGCCACTTCGAGCATCAGGCCGACGTCTACGGGCAGGAAGCCATTCACGGCATCGTCGCCGATCCGCAGACCGCCGCCGTCGCCGCGTTCAACGATCTGGGCGCTGCCTGGCTCGATGACCCGAATCCGAGCCCGTTCATCGAGTTCTGGCTCTACAACCACCCCAGCACGCAGCGCCGCGCCAACTTCGCCCGCCATTATGATCCGTGGGTAAATGGCGGGCACGGCCAGTTTTTCGAGAAGTGAGAGACAAGTTTCTCAACTTTGGAACAGAATCAAGAGCTTGGCGCGAATGCCGTAATCCCGGCAGGCATGCCGTTGCGATCGGCCTACTATCTATGGCGAGGTAACTTCGGAGTTGCCGGCCATCCAGGGGCTACCGGAACAGGCGGGTGGTAGCATGCCTCCATCGGCTCAAGATGAGTCCCAAACGGGTCTACAATTTATATGAATCAGGGACGTAAGCAGGGGCATCGAAGGACATCATGAGGCTCAAGCTGAAGTACGGGTCCCTCAGTGCGCTGATTTTGGCGGCGTTGGTGGCGGTGTCGATGGCGTCGGCCGATACCTTGGAGCTGAAGAACGGCAGCCAGATTAAGGGCAAGTTCCTGGGCGGCACGGCGACTGAAATCAGCTTCCAGGTTGGCTCGACGGTACAGAAATATAACGTCGCCGATGTTGTTTCGCTCACGTTCGATTCGGAAGGCATAGCAGATGCCCCGGCGTCGCAGCCGCAGAGTTCGCTTCCCGAAAATCCGGCTCCGGCTCCTGTAGCAGCTGTCGAAACGAGGCCGGCCTCTGTAACGATCCCAGCCAGGACACAGATTTTTGTGCGCACCATCGATGCCATCGATTCCGCCCATAACGTCGTGGGAGACCGCTTCCAGGCTTCGCTCGAAGAACCCCTGACCTTGGAAGGCAGCGTGGTAGTCCCGCAGGATGCTCTCGTCTATGGCCGGCTGACCGAATCGAAGGAGTCGGGAACGTTCACCGGCAAATCGCAGCTGCGCCTGGAGCTGACCGGGATAGTAGTGAATGGAAAGATGGTGCCCGTGGTGACGGGAGAATATGAAGCGACCGGCAAGTCCCGCGGCGCCAGCACCGCGAAGAGAACAATCGGCGGAGCGGCTCTTGGAGCGATCATCGGCGCCGCTGCAGACGGCGGCCAGGGAGCAGCGATCGGCGCGGGCGTCGGCGCAGGTGCCGGCGCGGGCTCGGAAATCATCACTGGGGGCGACCAGGTAAAGGTGCCGAGCGAGACCCTGCTCGATTTCACGCTGCAGCAAGATATGACGATACCGACGCCTCAGAACTGATTCCGGGCTACAGCGGAAGTTACTCTCGATGCGCGACGACATACGATTTGGATGACTTCAACCTCACTCCGCCGGCGCAATCGGCTTGGCCGGCGGCTTGAGCACGAATCCTTTGCGGACCAGCGCGAACCCCTGCTGTGGCAGCTCGGCCTGCAACAGCTGATTGTCCGGCCCGGAAAACAAATCCGTGCTCGCGCCGGAGATGGTCGCCACCAGATGGTGCACCGCGATCGGCTTGCCGTTGAACGTCCCCTGCTGATCGGCGTAGGTAGCCAGCTGCACCGGCGCAATTGAACCCGCATTCTTGGGAACGATCACCCACAGGCCGCGATTATTTTGTGCCGCGGCCAGCGTCAGCAGCGTCTCGAGCGCGCCGGGATCGAAATCCGGCAGAAAGACCGCGCCGTCGTGGGCAGCCAGCGGCGTCGTTGTGATGCGGCCGTTCGCCGAGATCTTCAGCACAATCTGGCCTGAATTCGGCGCGCCCGCAACCGTCACCGCTGAGCCGTTCACCGTGGCGCTTAGTTGAACGTGCCTGAGCTGATGCGCAGAAGAAAGCCGCTCGGTCTTCGACAGGCTGTAGTCCAGGCCCTGCATGGCCACGTGTACGATGGACGTCGAACTGACGCCCTGCGGCCCAGGCGTGAACTGGAACGAAGCTGTGCCCACCGCATGGCCGTGCTGCGCAATCTGAAAGCTGGCCGATTGAGCCTGGGAGACGAGCGGGACAAAGAAGGCAAAAACTCCCGCAAACGGGAGCAAAACAAAAGTACGCACAGGGATTTACATCGCTCCTGTACGGTTAGACTCCGGATCAGGGATTAGGGAACAGGGAACAGAACGCATATCCGCTTGGTCACGAGCGCATTGTTTTTGCCCTTTTTCCCTATTCCCTACTCCCTGCTTTTTCATCCCTTCGCAATCGCGAAGCGGCGGTTCACCTCTTCCCAGTTCACCACGTTCCACCATGCGGCAAGGTAGTCGGGGCGGCGGTTCTGGTACTTCAGGTAGTAGGCGTGCTCCCACACGTCGTTGCCCAGGATCGGAAACAGCCCCTGCGACAGCGGCGAATCCTGATTCGCACTGGTGATCACCTTCAGCTTGCCCCCGCTGAAGACGAGCCATCCCCAGCCAGAGCCGAACTGCTTGGCGGTCGTTTCGTTGAAGGTCTTCTTGAAGGCTTCAAAGTCGCCGAAGTCGGCCGAAATCTGGCTGGCGATCGCGCCGGTCGCATTGCCCCCGATGCCCGCCGTGTTCGCGGGACCCATCAGCTTCCAGAATGCGGTGTGGTTTGAGTGGCCGCCGCCGTTGTTGCGTACCGTGGCGCGAATGTCTTCCGGAACCTGGTTCAGGTCGCGAAGAAGGTCGTCGACGGATTTTGCAGCGAGATTGGGGTGATTCGCCAGCGCGGCGTTCACATTGTTGATGTAGGCCTGGTGGTGCTTATCGTGATGGAGCTTCATGGTCTCGGCATCGATGAATGGTTCGAGAGCCGAATAGTCGTAGGGAAGCGGTGCCAGTTCGTAGGCCATAAGGCGAATTTTCCTCCGATGGGATTGTACTGTGTGGGGGTTAGGCCTTGTTCCCCAATGAAAGATGGTCAAGGCGCCAAGCGGGGTAGTCGAAAACAAAATTCTACATGCGACGACCGGGCCCTCGTGCGGAACGAGTCCCGGTCTGCATGGATGCAGCAGAAGGCGCGAGGGTGCAGAAAGTTAGGACCACGCCTGATGCCGACGTCAGCGTGCGCCCATCGCGCTGCTCCTGCCGTTCCTGTGCCCATTCTCTGCGTGCGAACTCTCGCCGTTTCTTTCGATCCAGAAGCTGCATGGCCACACGTTCCGGCCATCGAGGCTCGGCGAAAACATCTTCAGCGACGACGGCATTCGCTCAAAGCTGCCCTCCCATGCGGGAAAGACCTCGCGCAGCACTTCGGGATGGAACTGCTGCATCGCGCTCCCGGCCCACATCACCTTGTAGGTGGTGTTGAACGATAGGAATGCCTCGAGCATATACTGCTCACTCCAGAAACAAAGGTTCGTCACCACAAACTTTTCCGGATAGTCGAGCGGGCAAAAGATGTCGTGGAAGTGGACCAGCACGCCCGGAGCCAGCGCGGGCAGGATACGAAGCAACTCGTACAACACGTCGCTATCTGTCGAAACCACGTGGCTGGAGTCGATAAACAGAATGTCTCCAGCCTCGAGCCCGAGAAAGGGCTCAAAGGGCGCCTGCTGCACCGGCTTCTGGATCAACGCCGAAAGACCCGGAATGCCATCCTTCAGGAACTGCGCCGGAAATGGCTCGATAGCTGTGAACTCAGCGGGAAATCCCTCTTCGGCGTTCTTGCGCAGCGCGGCCGACATTACGAGCGTTGTGTTCCCGCTTCCGACTTCGATGACGCGCCTTGGCTTGCGCTGGCGGACGAACGAATACGCGATCTCGGCGTCGATGCGCTCGAAAAAACCGTTGTTGAAATGAAACTGATGCTTATTGCCGTCCCCCGTCTCTGGAAATGTCCACTCGGAGGCAAACGGGCGCAGTTCTGTACGCAGCCTGTGAATCTGTTCCTCAAGGCGGAAATCGACCGCGCCGCAGGGGCGGCAGGCTCCCCAGTCTTTGCCCTGAAATGACTTCAGACTGGGTACTGGAAAGTAAAAATGTTTGGGGGTTACGCTCACTCCCAATCCCCCCTGCACTGCCTGAAAAAGGGAAGAAAGGGTCACTCGCACCTTGGGGCTCCGCATGAGACTTGTCACAATAAGTACCTCAATTTTAAAAACTTACACTCAAAACTGCCCAACCGAAGAAAAGCGCAAATCGAGAACATATAGCAGGTAAGATGCTGATAACTCCCCAGCGCCTGTTTCTTGCAGAAAAAAAAACCTTGTCACCTTCCGGAACATCGATAATGGCGTTGGCAATACACAATCGTCGGGCTTTCAACGCCGTCCGAAAGCTTTCACCCTTTCCAAACAAGTGAGTGACAATGAGCGAGCAGCCTTTGTATCGATGGCTTGAGCAGCAGGGAGAGGCCTTTGGCGCTCCGGGCATGGAACCGCGCTGGACCTCGAGCGTGAAAGATGCCGTGGTTACCGCCTACGCCGCATCGAGTCGCATCTGGTTTACGTGTTCACACGGCATCCTCAACGAGATCTATCACCCCAATATCGATCGTGCGCAGGTGCGGGACATGGAGTTCCTCATCACCGATGGGGAGACGTTTGCCCACGAGGAGAAGCGCGATCTTGATATCCGCTTCGAGTACATCCACCCCGAAGCTTTGGGTGTGCGGTATGTAAACCGAGACCGGCAGGGGCGCTACAGCCTCACCAAGGAGATCATCTGCGATCCGCACCACTCGGTGGTG